>NZ_CAWNJO010000001.1:0-4153 GCF_963874835.1 Vibrio sp. V12_P9A6T4
ATATACAGGATGTTATTAAAGATTGATAAGTGCGCACCACCAACAAGATACAACTATTTGATTGAGCTCAAGAGTAAGTGACCACTATGTAATTCAACGTTAAGAATATATTGCTTATATCATTCAAAAAGTACAATAAAAACCGCCAAAGGCGGTTTTTATACACATAAGATTAGATCACTAGATAAAACTATTTTTTTACCACTATCATTGACTGCTCAATTCGCTCACTAGAGACAGTATCTACAACCTGAGCATTAATGGTATATTCACCTGCGGGATAGCTTTTATCGAAATTAATTCCACGCACTTTTGAATAAGTATCACCTGAAGCAATAACCCATTTCTCTCTCGCGTTGACAGGAATAATCAAACCATCAGGGCCTACCGCTGTCATCCAGAACTCGACGTTAGCTTCTCCCTCACGGCCATTATTTAAATCAATGGTGAATGGAACAAAACCACCGGTACTGTCCACACTATTAATACCAAATTGATTTTTGATATCAATAGTCAAACCATTGAGTTCAGGTAGGCTATTTAAATCGACCCCTTTCACAAATTCTTGGTTGGCTTTAAATACTTCTCCATTTTCTGCAACGACTTGAAGAGAAACAGTATATTTACCATCAGCCATATACTCTGGAACCCAGAAACCACGTGTAACATTCAATATGCGACCATCAGTAAGAGCATCAGACTCTTGCTGCGCTGTATCAACTCCAACTACCGCTTTGGCTGGAAAGTAGATACCTTCTGGGCCTTTAATTGATAGCCAGTAATTGAACTTCACTGTTTCACAGCTTTCATTACGGATCCCTAGCTGACTGGCAATATATCCACCGTTACGTGCCAACTGGTTTTGATTTAATGAAAGGTTTGCTTCAATCACTGGCTGTAACTCACAATCCACTTCCGCATAAGAAGCAGTTGAAAATAACAATGCCAAGCATGATACCAGATAATAATAACGTTTGTTCATGATAGATCCTTTAAAGTTAGACAACCATTTGTTTTTACAACTGGCGCTAAGGCTAATTGATAACTATAAAAAATACATCCGCTTTTTATTAAAGGATCAGATTTTATCAAATCTAAGACAATTACATTGACTAAGTATTAATAATAATAAACAAAATTGATTCAACTCATAAGCTCCCTAAAAATAAACTAAAGTTTACTCTCATATGGTCAATTTAATTCTTTCGTTTTATTTTTTCATTAAGTAGTAGCCAAGCATAACGACTATTAGTCACTAAATAACGCTTCCACATTCTTCTAGGTTCTTGTAATACACGATATAACCATTCCAACCCAGATTTTTGCATCCATAAGGGTGCACGAGAAACATGACCTGCAACAACATCAAATGTTCCCCCTACCCCCATCACAAATAACACGCCCAACTGCTCTTGCCAGCGGTTGATAAAATTTTCCTTTTTCGGCGACGTGATCGCCACAAACAGTAGTTTCGCCCCTGATTGACGGATCTTTTCAACTATCGCGTGCTCATCATCCCAAAAATAGCCATGGTGATAACCCGCAATCACTAATTGTGGATGCTTTGCCTGCATGGCCGCAGCCGTTTTTTCAACAATCTCCGACTTTGCGCCTAGATAGAACACTGGCATTTGTTCTTGTGCAGCCATCGCATTGAGCTCTAGAAACAAGTCAACACCCGCCACTCGTTCGGGAACTTGGTGACCTAAAAAGCGCGCGCCCCAAACCACACCCATACCATCGATATTGATAATGTCACACTCGGTCACGGACTGAGCCAATTCAGAATCCTTACGCATATTGACTAACTTAGCAACATTGACGACCACATGCTGGGTAAACTCTTGTCGCAAAATGCGATCGCGGATCAGAGCAACAGTTTCACTCATCGAAGCCACATCCATTGGGCTACCAAGAAAATTAATGCGTTTCAATCGGTTATTCCTCATTGGTAATTCTTAAATAAAAACGGAATGAAAAGTACATCCACGCCTGTGTCCAGCGCGCGTAGTGAATTCGATTAACCAAACGTTTGTTACGTTGATAAACAAACTGATCCCGCTCGGGCATGTACAGCGTTTGAATAGCACGCTGAATGACGCGTTTAACCAAAACAACATCACTCTCCTCACCTCCAACACTGAGTAAGGTAATAATTGCCTGTGATACTGAGTGCGGATCCAGTGGATAAGGATTGTTGTGGTAATATTTCGCTGTTCCATCGGTTTCAAATAGATGCTGCTTGTAAAAATAAAAACCGCGTGCAATCACCTCATCAAATTCCTTTGTCGCTAAAGTAGTTCGTATGAGGTGTAGTGCTTCTAAATTGTAGCCCGTATGAAATCCGTCAATAAACACATGATGATGACGAGTACCATAGGCCCAGCTGCCATCGGCAGCTTGAGCCTGAGCACTGTTACGCGCAATGCGTAATGCCAACTCAGTGTAGTCTGGGCGAGACGTTTCTCGACCGACCACGGCCAGCCAAGCTGCCGCCCACAAACTGGCGTTGTGCACAAACGCCGTTTCCCCGGGGATATACGCAAAAAACTCCCCGCTCTCATTTTGAGTCAATAAATGGCCAGCAATAAAATCACCACTGCGCAGCGCCAACTCGACCCAGTCAGCTCGCCCCGTCAGTTGCCCCAATTTGTGTAAGGCACGGCTGACATAGACTGTCGTGATCACATTTGGCTTCCCCTTAGGAACAAAGAATGCACGCGCTTTCCAATCAAAATGATACCCCCAACAGGCACCATGCCAGATTTGCTCATCACAACGCTGAGCCACTAGCCACAGCGCAAGTTGCTCCGCTTCTGTGAGCAAAGCGGGATCTTTTGTCACTTGATACTCTTCGATTAATCCGAGAATAAACAGAGCCACGCCTTTAGGGTTTCGCGCTTTGGGCACACCTAGCCATGGCCGAAGATTAAGGGGAGAGCGTTTGAACAACTGGATCCATGCTAAGCCGAAAGTCGAGTCTTTGCTTATCGGCAAGCGCTTGAACCAGCTTGAATTGAGTCCATCAAAAGGGTCATATCCAGCAAATTGTTCTGTACGAGCTTTCTTAAGAATAGCGGTGGCGATGCTATTGACGGTCATTTAGCTCTTCCTCGTTCCTTATTCGTCAATAACTCATAAAACCCTAGTAGCTTTTGTGCAACAACGTCTTCGTGAAATAATTCATCAAACTTTTCTTTTCCTAGTGTTGCAAGTTCTAGTCTTTTGGCTTTATCACTTCCCAGAACATTTATAGCACTTGCCAGTTCATAAATATTACCAGGAGGAACTAACAGGCCATTAATATCATGAGTAATAGCATCACCAATAGCACCCACTGGGGTCGTTATAACAGCGACACTTGCTGACATAGCCTCTAAGATACTAATAGGTAACCCTTCTGCATAGCTGGGAAGAACAACAACATCGGCTATAGATAATAAAGAACCTTTCTGTTCAGAATCAATCCAACCAAGAAATTCAACTCTATTTTTAACACCAAGTTCATTACAAAAGTCTGTTAGGCCATCAATATCCCCGCTCCCTGCCACGTACAACTTTGCATTATCATTTTTAACGAGGGAAAACGCTTCAATTAAATCTCTTATCCCTTTCCTTTTTGACAGTTCCCCCATGAAAACCAAATTAAATTCTTCATGTTGTGATTTTTCAAATGGAAAGGTAGCAACAGGATTATGTAACACATTCCATTTTAGCCCTGTAATATTTTCAAAATTACTCTTCCAACAGTTGCCTAAGCATAATCTTAAATCATATTGTTTGAAAATTTTATTAACTATGTACTTTTTTAGTGAATTAGAAAAAAAATCATCCACCTGAGCTGCGTGACATTGATATACTACGGGTATTTTGTATATCTTAAGCCAAAATAAAAAACATGCTTTCCTAAAGAAACTACCTTTAAGTGAGCCATGAACATGAGCGCCATCAAAATCATTGCAAAGCAAGAAAAATGGAAATCTAACAAGAAAATAAAAAAATGAAAGATGTTTTTTCAAAGACCCTCCAGACTCATGAGTGAAATAATAACGAATACTGTATCTACTATTTACATAATTATTTTTCATAAATGTAGAAACAACAGATGCCACTCCACCTTTAGCATAATTAGGTACACTAATTACTAATATTT
>NZ_CAWNJO010000002.1:0-4129 GCF_963874835.1 Vibrio sp. V12_P9A6T4
TCGCCACGCGTTGGCAATCCCTCTTGAGCCGTTTGTTAGGCTATTAATCCACCAATTCAATACCTAAGCTTTCTAATAAGCTCAACGCTTCATATCGTGAAAACTTAGCCTTTTTAACGTTATTTTCTAGTACGTCAATGGAGTATGCTGTTGATTCACTGAAATCAACCCCTTGCAAATTTGTTCTCATAAATAAACTGTGGCTAAAATCACTATAAATCATTATTGAACCTGCAAAGTTACCTTCACGGAAATCAACATCATGCAACTTACATTCATCCAAAACCAATTCATTTAAGGTCAGGCCAAAGAAAGACGAGTCATTTAAAATACAACGCTTAAAACTTAGCTCAAAGTCCGAGTGATAAACTGGCCATGTCGCTTTCGTCCAATCAACGCCAACTAACTTACTGTCTTGAAATTTAAGCTCAAAGAGCTTTGAGTTTGTAAAATCGACCAAACTCAAATTGCAGCGTTCAAATGTGCAGTTTGTAAACTTACATTTCTGGAATTTAACCGCTGAAAAATCGCAGTCGGAGAATTGGCAATCTTCAAACTCGACGTCGCTATATTTCTCATCAGGTGAGGAAAGCTTCTCAAAAGAAACGTCGAAATATTGCTCATTATTTTTTAAATCTATCATCGTATCCTCTGAATAGCCTAACGCCCGGCTAAGGGGTTGGCAACGCACCGCCGAACTCAAAAAACACACCGTAAACACTGAACTTCAATTTTGCACTAAAGTCGCCAAGCGTTGGCAATCCCTCTTGAGCCGTTTGTTAGCTGCTGCACTTTAGCCGGAGATTTTCTACCCAACGGCCTAATTTAAAACACATTATTGTTTTCAAGCGACAAAGTAAAACGGACAACTGAGAAACTAAAACCCAATCCACGAAAAGCACTTGGCAAAGAAGAAATAACAGGAAAACTTGACGAGCTTCTAGGACTTAAATTTACAAAGAATTCTTTCGAAGAAGCCAACAACCAAGTGCACGAAATCCATTTAAGCGCGAAAGAGCCTCAAAACCAAAGAAGCCACACCAAAGAAATAAACAAACACACCACTTCCCGCAAGAAGACTTCGGTTAGTTCAAACACTCTACGAACAGTGCCACTGGCGAGATACGTGGAGAAGTGCTGACTTTCAGGTGTAAAGCTAGAGCCTCAGACTAAGAAAAAATGAACACGGAATTTTATGATTTTTCTTAACCTCAGCTAACGCCCGGCTAAGGGGTTGACAACGCACCGCCGAACTTAAAAAACACACTGTAAACACTGAACTTCAATTTTGTACTAAAGCCGCCACGCGTTGGCAATCCCTCTTGAGCCGTTTGTTATGTGATTGTTGCACAAGATTTACATTAAGGGCTCAGCTATAATCCATACGCACCAAGTTAACTATAATAAAATGGACATGATATGAAAGCTCTTATTTATGAAACACTTATTAGCCTTGCAAACCAAGATCCTGAACAACATGCAAAAATTCGCGAAAATCTGTATGAACAGTTGGGCTTGCCTTTGGACAAACAATTAGCTCTATACTCTAGAGCCCTTGGGCCAGCAAGTTCAGGAAAACTTGAAAATGACCAAGCGATCAATAATGCAGTTGAGAGTGCCATTAAGCTGCTAGAAACACCTGAGCACTAGCCTTGCATTACTAAATATCAGCGGCCCACGACGTCAAGGGCCGTTTTTATATGCTCATTTTCTAACAAATCCTCAGCCAACTTAGACAAAATTATCACCAGTAATACTTTTAGAGAAAGCTAAAACCTCGATTTTTGAGCCAATTCCCTTCTTTGACGGCATGCAATAAGAATCTTGTTCTTTTCAATAATCGTTGAAGAATGCCAATCAATAATTTCATTCAACGATCTGAAACATCCCAAACAAATATCCATTTCACCTAAACAGCACTGTCTAATACACGGTGACTTGGGATCTTCGACCTCACTCATTTTCCTATCTTCCATAATAAAAATCCTATCACATTTCCGCAGTAGTCTTTATTAATGCAATCATAGTAAAGAATTCGGCGCACACTAGGCACATAACGCCCAATTAAGGGGTGAACAACGCCTCCACCCAACCTAAAGCTTTGTGCCATAAACACTAAAATTGAAGTAGAAGCAAAAATGCCAAGCGTTGAGAATCCCTCTTAAATTGATTGTTATATGCTTATTCATCGGTATCACCAAATCGAATTTCATCTGCTACATTAATGCAATCTATAGAATTTTGAATTCTCATAAAACATTTCAAAAGTTCTTTAGTTTCATGCTCAATCGCATCCTGTCTACTTTTATGATAGAAATCTAGAAACTCGTTACTATTCATTCCACTTTCTGAACAGTGGGTTGCCATCACTTGCTTTAGCTTAGGTACTTCAGGAGCTTTACCTTTTACAAAAACTCGACCATTTACCGGAATATCGTAAACCCGACGAGCTTTACCTTCCTGCTCAATAGCCAACGAAACTATTGAGCCTGATTTTTCAACTGTAAATTTCATTTATTACCCATCATTTCAATTTGTTAAGGCTCCAATTTCAATCCAAGCATATAACGCCCGGCTAAGGGGTTGACAACGCACCACCGAACTCAAAAAACACACCGTAAACACTGAACTTCAATTTTGTACTAAAGCCGCCACGCGTTGGCAATCCCTCTTGAGCCGTTTGTTAGCTATTTTTCCCCAGTGACTGATTTGAATGATTCAAAAATGAATGTCGCCAATCCACCTGCAACATTTGAATTTGCATAATCCTTCAAAGGCTCACAAAAATTTGATTTGAATTTATCAATAGCCTCTTCTGGAGAAGAAGCATAAATCGTATCACCTTCCACCTCTAACCCCGAGCTCAAGAGTTCTTCCTTTTCAAAAAGATAAGTTTCTGAACTCATATCCAGATAAGTAAATGCATTACGATTTGAATTTGGTTTACAGAAAAATTGATACTTTGACATCTTTAATTTCCTTGCTGCTGAATAAAACAATAGCTAACGCCCGGCTAAGGGGTTGACAACGCACCGCCGAACTCAAAAACACACTGTAATCACTGAACTTCAATTTTGCACTAAAATCGCCAAGCGTTGGCAATCCCTCTTGAGCCGTTTGTTATGCAAATTCAATGAGATAAACCGAATTTACACGACCAAAAGCCACAATCGCAATGGTTGAGTGATTCAAGAACCAACCCAAGCAAGAACTGTGATAAATAAGCCGCCAAAACAAAGTCCACCTTTCAGCAACAAACCAAGCTTTTGAATGAGACAAACCCTACAAGCAAGACTTTCAGCAAGTGCAAAATGCTCGATAAACTTGCCCTTTCCACACTTTGCGCCCACTGAATTTACAACGCGCCAGCGCTAAAACTGATTGAGGCAAACAAAGAACCTTGCCTGTTTTACGGCTTGAGTTAACCACGAATTTGAGGGTAAAAATGCTCATTTGCCGACAACACAAAACGAATGACCGGAGAAATCCCAAAAGATTGAACCCCTAAATTTACCTGAGTTGCATAACGCCCGGCTAAGGGGTTGACAACGCACCGCCAGACTCAAAAAACACACCGTAAACCCTGAACTTCAATTTTGCACTAAAGTCGCCAAGCGTTGGCAATCCCTCTTGAGCCGTTTGTTATGCAAATTCAATGAGATAAACTGAATTTACACGACCAAAAGCCACAATTGCAATGGTTGAGTGATTCAAGAATCAACCCAAGCAAGAACTGTGATAAATGAGCCGCCAAAACAAAGTCCACCTTTCAACAACAAACCAAGCTTTTGGAACAAACAAGTTCAACGGGCGAAAAATTCAGCAAGTGTGAAATGCTCGATTAGCTTGCTCTTTCGACACTTTGCGCCCGCTCAATTCACAACGCGCCAACACTAAACTTCATTGAGGCAAACAAAGAAATTTGCCTGTTTTACGGTTTGAGTTAGTCAAAAATTTGAAGGCGAAAATGCTCATTTTCCGACAGCTCGAAACGAATGGCCGGAGAAATCCCAAAAGATTGAATCCCTAAATTTACCTGAGTTGCATAACGCCCGGCTAAGGGGTTGACAACGCACCGCCGAACTTAAAAAACACACTGTAAACACTGAACTTCAATTTCGCACTAAAA
>NZ_CAWNJO010000003.1:0-4085 GCF_963874835.1 Vibrio sp. V12_P9A6T4
ATATTATCCATACCCACATGCGCATATAACGCCCGGCTAAGGGGTTGACAACGCACCGCCGAACTCAAAAAAACACACCGTAAACACTGAACTTCAATTTTGCACTAAAGTCGCCACGCGTTGGCAATCCCTCTTGAGCCGTTTGTTAGGCCAACCGATTGATACCAACACTTTTAAAACCAAAGAACAGGGCTTTTTTACAAACTTAAAACCAACTAACCGATTCATTTATAAACCAAAACCCTAAATCAGCACAGAAACAAGAAAACTCAAATTGAGCGATTTGGAAGAAAAGTGACGAGCGTAGCATGCTCGGCGGACGTTTGGATTCTGAAGGTTATTTTGCCGATGAATTCACAGCGATAAACAACCCAACGCGATCAAGAAACAGCAAATATGTGATGATTATTTATTGCTTAAGCTAAGCCAGAAAACATGAAATTTACCGTTCAATCCCAACTCGATTTAGCTGATAAAAACTCACCTTGCCTAACGCCCGGCTAAGGGGTTGACAACGCACCGCCGAACTTAAAAAACACACCGTAAACACTGAACTTCAATTTTGTACTAAAACCGCCACGCGTTGGCAATCCCTCTTGAGCCGTTTGTTAGCTGCTGCACTTTAGCCGGAGATTTACCACCCAACGGCCTAATTTAAAACACATTATTGCTTTCAAACGACAAAGTAAAACGGACAATTTAGAAACTAAAACCTAATCCACGAAACGCACTTGGCAAAGAAGAAATAACAGGAAAACTTGACGAGCTTCTAGGACTTAAATTTACAAAGAATTCTTTCGAAGAAGCCAACAACCAAGTGCGCAAAACCCATTTAGGCGCGAAAGAGCTTCAAAACCAAAAAAGCCACACCAAAGAAATAAACAAACACACCACTTCCCGTAAATAGACTTCGGTTAGTTCAACCACTTCACGAACAGTGCCACTGGCGAGATACGCGGAAAAGTGCTGACTTTCAGGTGTAAAGCTAGAGCCTCAGACTAAGAAAAATAAACGCTTAACTTTATGATTTTTCTTAACCTCAGCTAACGCCGCATTAAGGGGTGAACAACGCCTCCACCCAACCTAAAGCATTGTGCCATAAACACTAAATTTGAAGTAGAACCAAAACTGCCAAGCGTTGAGAATCCCTCTTAAATGCTTTGTTATATGTTTAATCCTTCAGTCCACTTGGTGAAGTTTTTGCGTGTTTGGAATACACAACTGTCAAAAGAATTAGCCTGAACCTCGGCGAAATCTGGCGGAAAACCAGTCTGATAACGGAAGGAGCCACCAGTTCTCAGAACCTCTTCCCACGTTCTGATGCTACGAATTCCAGTTTGAAAACCACTTGTTGCTTGCACTAGCTCTATTGGTTTTTGATATAACCAAGCACTTAAACTTGGAAACGCGTTAAATACAGATTTGGGAACTACAAGCAAATGCGGTTCCCCCTGCATAGGATGACCAGGCTTAAACCCCCACGCTCTTTCCAAAAAAGCTTCGATAGGGAACAAATCATCGCTGGTTGTAGCTTCCGAGTAAAACAAGCCACTGTAATGATCAGTAATCATATAATGGACAACATGTGTTTTTGTATAACTTGATGATTTACCAATAACAGCTTTAAACGGAGTAGATTGGCGCTTAAACTTACCTTGCTTCGTTACATAGAAATGCTTAGAGACTGTAACAACCAGTTGATGAACATGATTTGAATAATCCGAACGATATCTTACTTGCACAGTGACTCCTGCTTTCGCTGATAAACATATAACGCCCGGCTAAGGGGTTGACAACGCACCGCCGAACTCAAAAAACACACTGTAAACCCTGAACTTCAATTTTGCACTAAAGCCGCCACGCGTTGGCAATCCCTCTTGAGCCGTTTGTTAGGCCAACCGATTGACAACGATACTTTCAAAACCAAAGAACGAGCTTTTTTGTAAACTTGAAACAAACTAACCGATTAATTTATAAACCAAAATGCCAAATCAGCAAAGAAACCAAAAAACTCAAATTTAACGGTTTGGAAGAAAAGTGACGAGCGTAGCATGCTCGGCGGACGTTTGGATGCTGAAGGTTATTTTGCCGCTAAATTCACAACAAAAAGCAACCCAACACGATCAAGAAACAACAAATATGTGATGACGATTTATTGCTTAAGTCCAGCCATGAGAACATGGAATTCGCCGTTCAATTCAAACCCGATTTAGCTGATAAAAACTCACTTTGCCTAACGCCCGGCTAAGGGGTTGACAACGCACCACTGAACTCAAAAAACACACTGAAAACACTGAACTTCAATTTTGCACTAAAACCGCCATGCGTTGGCAATCCCTCTTGAGCCGTTTGTTATGCAAATTCAATGAGATAAACAGAATTTACACGACCAAAAGCCACAATTGCAATGGTTGAGTGATTCAAGAATCAACCCAAGCAAGAACTGTGATAAATGAGCCGCCAAAACAAAGTCCACCTTTCAGCACCAAACCAAGCTTTTGTGTCAGGAAAACTCAACGAGCGAAAACGTCAGCAAGTACAAAATGCTCGATAAACTTGCCCTTTCCACACTTTGTGCCCACTGAATTTACAACGCGCCAACGCTAAAACTCATTGAGGCAAACAAAGAAATTTGCCTGTTTTACGGTTCGAGTTGACCACGAATTTTAGGGTGAAAAGGCTCATTTGCCGACAACATAAAACGAACAGCCGGAGAAATCTCAAAAGATTGAACTCCTAAATTTACCTGAGTTGCATAACGCCCGGCTAAGGGGTTGACAACGCACCGCCGAACTCAAAAAACCACTGTAAACACTAAACTTCAATTTTGCACTAAAGTCGCCACGCGTTGGCAATCCCTCTTGAGCCGTTTGTTAGGCCAACTGATTGACACCGGCACTTTCAAAACTAGAGAACGAGCTTTTTTGTAAACTTGAAACAAACTAACCGATTCACTTATAAACCAAAATGCTAAATCAGCAAAGAAACAAAAAACTCAAATTTAGCGGTTTGGAAGAAAAGTGACGAGCGTAGCATGCTCGGCGGACGTTTGGATGCTGAAGGTTATTTTACCGATGAATTTACAGCGCTAAACAACCCAACGCGATCAAAAAACAACAAATATGTGATGACGATTTATTGCTTAACTTAAGCCAAAAAACATGGAATTTACCGTTCAATTCAAACTCGATTTAGCTAATAAAAACTCACTTTGCCTAACGCCCGGCTAAGGGGTTGACAACGCACCGCCGAACTCAAAAAACACACTGTAAACGCTGAACTTCAATTTTGCACTAAAGTCGCCAAGCGTTGGCAATCCCTCTTGAGCCGTTTGTTATAAGCAATTTTTAGTTGATCCTCTTGAGATGCTTTTGGCTCACCCAATAAAAAGACGATTTATAACGAATCATAGCCCAACCGCTGACAAATGAATGCACATACACTCTTTGACCTTTACTTAAAGTACCAACAATCTCTTTCGAACCAAATGGATTGTCGCGAACATTTAGTTTGGTAGCAGTTACCTCATAGTCGCCAGCTATTATTTCACTTTGAGATGTATATTTAGATGACTGAACACTAGTAGAAGATTTTGGTGATGTGTAAGTATTTGAGGAGTAAGTGCCTATACGACAAGTTTTCTTCCATGAAATGCATGAGTTTCCACATGGCTGCCCTTTTTTACAGTTCTTGGCTTGAGCGTTGAACCCAAAAGTCAAACCAAGGAACAAAACTAAAAGAATCTTATATTTCACTCTCATTATTCCATAATTGCTTATAACGCCCGGCTAAGGGGTTGACAACGCACCACCGAACTAAAAAAACATACTGTAAACACTGAACTTCAATTTTGCACTAAAGTCGCCAAGCGTTGGCAATCCCTCTTGAGCCGTTTGTTAGCTGCTGCACTTTAGCCGGAGATTGACTACCCAACGGCCTAATTTAAAACACATTATTGTTTTCAAGCGACAAAGTAAAACGGACAACTGAGAAACTAAAACCTAACCCACGAAACGTACTTGGCAAAGAAGAAATAATAGGAAAACTGACGAGCTTCTAAGACTTCAATTTACAAAGAATTCTTT
>NZ_CAWNJO010000004.1:0-4083 GCF_963874835.1 Vibrio sp. V12_P9A6T4
TAACGCCCGGCTAAGGGGTTGACAACGCACCGCCGAACTCAAAAAAACCACTGTAAACACTGAACTTCAATTTTGCACTAAAATCGCCAAGCGTTGGCAATCCCTCTTGAGCCGTTTGTTAGGCCAACAGATTGACAACGATACTTTCAAAACCAAAGAACAAGACTTGTTTAAAAACTGAAAACCAACTAAGCGATTCATTTATAAACCAAAATCTCAAATCAGAAAAGAAACCAAAAAACTCAAATTGAGCGATTTGGAAGAAAAGTGACGAGCGTAGCATGCTCGGCGGACGTTTGGATGCCGAAGGTTATTTTGCCGATGAATTCACAGCGATAAACAACCCAACGCGATCAAGAAACAACAAATATGTGATGACGATTTATTGCTTAAGTTAAGCCACAAAACATAGAATTCACTGCTCAATTTCAACTCGATTTAGCTGATAAAAACTCACCTTGCCTAACGCCCGGCTAAGGGGTTGACAACGCACTGCCGAACTCAAAAAACCACTATAAACACTGAACTTCAATTTTGCACTAAAGCCGCCAAGCGTTGGCAATCCCTCTTGAGCCGTTTGTTATATGTTTGGATGACAAACCTAGCTAGATCTTGAATGCAATGCATTGAATTACATAGTTATCAACACATTGCATGCGGACGGTATAAAATGCAGCTTATTTATAAAAAGCTTCAACTTCACCTTTTAACTTAATCAGCATCGACTGGCCAAAACGATCTTTAGCTTTCGGTGACGGAATTTTCACCCACCCTTCACTAATGCAGTATTCTTCAACATCAGTACGCTCTTTGCCATTTAGACGAATGCCAATGTGATGTTCAAAGCACTCCGCTACATAGTGTGGGCTGCGAGGATTACCAGCAAGGTGATCCGGCAAAGCGGGTTTAGCTGTAGTGTCGTTCATATTCATAACCTAAAATATGTAAAAAAGTGCGCTATTGTAGACAATAGAAGCCGACCGCTCAACAAAGTAAAGATGCTATTTCATATGCGGCATAGAGCGCAGAACTAGATGACATATAACGCCCAATTAAGTAGCCCGAAACGCACTGGCTCACTTTCCGCATTGCTCGGCAACACGAAATTCAACGCAAACCAAAAGTGCTAAGCGTTGAGGGTCTGCTTGAATTGTTTGTTATGTTTTACCACAAATGACTGATTTATTTGGCAAAGAACTGCATTCTTGACCGGATTTTCTGAGCCCAATCACACGACAAAACTCACTTGGCCGCCAGATGCACGGAACATAAAACGCGTAAATCCACTTCCCTGCCCAATGAGGCAACCCGACCAACGTTCAACAAGCGCCCTCTCTTTCCAACCACAGCGCAGAACAATGGCAAATTGCCGAGGCAACTGCCAAGCTGATATGCTGATTGGCAAATATGATGCAAGCGACTTAGAGCCAGTGAAATTTAAAACCAACCGCCACGACCCGAAAATGAAGCAACCCACGAACATTAGTATCTTTTACGGGCTGAGTGATTCATGAACTTGGTCCGACAATGCCGATTTGCTGAAGTAACTCGAACGAACTGCCAAAGAGACAAAGAACATAGATCGAAGAAACTTTAAGCCACTGAAATACAAGTAAACATAACGCCCGGCTAAGGGGTTGACAACGCACTGCCGAACTCAAAAAACACACTGTAAACACTGAACTTCAATTTTGCACTAAAGCCGCCACGCGTTGGCAATCCCTCTTGAGCCGTTTGTTAGCTGCTGCACTTTAGCCGGAGATTGACTACCCAACGGCCTAATTTAAAACACATTATTGCTTTCAAGCGGCAAAGTAAAATAGACAACTGAGAAACTAAAACCTAATCCACGAAACGCACTTGGCAAAGAAGAAATAACAGCAAAACTGACGAGCTTCTAAGACTTAAATTTACAAAGAATTCTTTCGAAGAAGCCAACAACCAAGTGCGCGAAATCAACTTAAGCGCGAAAGAGCTTCAAAACCAAAGAAGCCACACCAAAGAAATAAACAAGCACATCACTTCCCGTAAGAAGGCTTCGGTTAGTTCAACCACTTCACGAACAGTGCCACTGGAGAGATACATGGAAAAGTGCTGACTTTCAGGTGTAAAGCTAGAGCCTCAGACTAAGAAAAATAAACGCTTAATTTTATGATTGTTCTTAACCTCAGCTAACGCCCGCTTAAGGGGCAGCCAACGCGACGACTAAGCTTCCGCATAACACCGTAAACACACAAACCAACGCATAGTAAAAATGCCGCGCGTTGGCTGTCCCTCTTGAAGCGTTTGTTATATGCCTTGGATTCATATACTAAGTGCCTGTTCACAAAGTCTAAAAGTCCCTTGGCTACAAGCTGTATAGCCTTTTGCGATCTTTGCGGTAACATTTAAAAGCCAAGACCCAGAACGAAATCAAGGCAAACAACGCTACCTTGTCGTATTTATGTAATAACTTCCCAACTATGGCATCTTCCAAAGGTTTCATTACTCCTTGGAACTCAATTTCAGCGATATAGTATTTGCCGACCAATAAAATTACGAAGTGAAAAACGACACCAAGAATCAGTGCTAATTGAGTGCGTTTCGATAGTGAAAGCACATATAGAAATTCATATACAAAGTTCATTTTTACTTCCTATCTGTATTGGCATATAACGCCCGCCTAAGGGGCTGGCAACGCATAACACTAAACTCAAACACAACAACCGTAACCACCGCGGCTCAATGGGACTGGAAACGCCACGCGTTGACAGTCCCTCTTGAGGCGTTTGTTATGAGCCACTTTCCACTAAAAGCAAATCTAATTCATTGTGTGTTATTGCTTTTAGGTTTTTCGTTATTTTCTCCGCACTCCAATCCCACCATGCAATTGCTAACAATTTATCTACGACATATGGCTCAAAACGATGTTTCAAAACCTTAGCGGGATTTCCGCCAACAATGCTATAAGGCGGCACATCTTGTGTTACTACTGACTTACTAGCAACGATTGCACCATCACCAATCGTTATTCCCGGCATGATAGTTGATTCATATCCCAACCAGACGTCATTACCAATTACAGTATCCCCCTTATAAGGTAACTCACCAACTTGTGGGGCTGACGTTTCCCAACCATTGCCAAAAATGAAAAAGGGGTAAGTTGAAAAACCTGACATACTGTGATTTGCACCATTCATGATGAATTTAACGTCTTTAGCAATAGCACAAAATTTTCCAATCTTTAACTTATCCCCAATAAAAGGAAAGTGATAAAGCACATTACTTTCAAAATTCTCAGGCCCATTAGGATCGTCATAATACGTATAATCACCAACTTCAATATTTGGAGACTTAATATAGTTTTTTAGATAGCCAACTTGAGGAAAACCTTTCATTGGCTCTTTATCATTTGGATTTGGACCGTACAAAATAATTTCTCCATATTGGCTCATAACGCCCGCTTAAGGGGCAGCCAACGCTACAACCAACTTTCGGCATAACTTCGTAATCACAAAAACCAACGCATGGTAAAAATGCCACGCGTTGGCTGTCCCTCTTGAAGCGTTTGTTATGTGGCTTTGCCTCGTAAGCCAATTAAGTTACCAAATGGGTCTTCTACTTGACACATTGAAAGCCCATTTTCTATTTCCATTGGGCCTCTGTATAGCTTTGCGCCAAGAGCCTCAAAGCATGCTAATGACTTGGATAAATCGTTTACCGACCAATAAAGAACAGTACCATTTTTACCAGAGCCCACCTTTTCATCAGCTTGCACTATTTCAATAGAAAAGCCATTAAGGTCTAACACTGTAAAATCAAAATCTGAGTGATAAACAGGCTTCGCGTCAGAAAAGGCTTTTTGATACCAACTTAACCCCTGTTCTACATTAGGGACATGAATAAGAACTGCTGCTGGGGTCATATTTTCTCTCCTGCCACATAACGCCCGGCTAAGGGGTTGACAACGCACCGCCGAACTTAAAAAACACACTGCAAACACTGAACTTCAATTTTGCACCAAAACCGCCAAGCGTTGGCAATCCCTCTTGAGCCGTTTGTTATGCAAATTCAATAAGATAAACTGACTTTACTCGATCAAAA
>NZ_CAWNJO010000005.1:0-3888 GCF_963874835.1 Vibrio sp. V12_P9A6T4
ACTAAATACCAATTAATTAACAACTAATACACCATCAAAAAACCAGGGAATAACATTTACAATCTATTGCCTTAACTTAGATTAGTCTGTAGTCTCGAACCCATGCGTAGCTGATTATTTCAGATACAGCAAACACACATCGAACTATTAAGAACAATATTCTGAGTTCTCGGAAAGCTGACAACATATAACACTAACTTTTTGCCAGTTCATGGATGATGGCGCAAATATTCACGGTCTACTTAGTGTACCGATAGTATTCATCACTCCAACACTGGCTCCGCAGCCGAAGAGAAGCTTCATACCTCAGGGAAGTCGTAAAGGAGTAAACAATGAAGCGAGAACAATGGGGATCCCGTGCAGGGTTCATTCTGGCTGCCGTAGGTTCGGCTATCGGTCTTGGAAACATATGGCGTTTCCCTTATATGGCTTATGAGAATGGGGGTGGTGCATTCTTCATCCCTTACCTTTTCGCCATGATCACAGCGGGTATACCGTTTATGATCCTAGAGTTCAGTATGGGTCAAAAGCATCGCGGTTCAGCACCAGCCACACTGGCTAAAATTCACGCAAAATTTGAATGGTTAGGTTGGTTCCAAGTAGGGGTTGCCGCTATTATTGCTGTGTATTATGTGGCCGTTATTGGCTGGGCTATTTCCTACTTTGGTATGTCGTTTACACAAAGTTGGGGAACCGATACTAATGCTTTCTTCTTTAGCAACTATTTAGCACTAGGCGATAATTCACCGACAAATCTCGGTAGTATTCAATGGAAAATCGCCATTGCAATGCTGATTGCATGGGCCATTACTTATGCTGCTATCGTCGGTGGAGTGAAATCTGGAATCGAACGCGCTTCAAAAATCATGATGCCAATACTGTTTATCATGGTACTGCTTTTGATTGGCCGCATGATTTTCCTACCAGGTGCATTAGATGGTGTGAACTACATGTTTGAGCCTGACTTTGACAAGATCTGGGATGTGAAGGTTTGGGCTGCTGCTTATGGACAGATTTTCTTCACCCTAAGTATTGGTTTTGCCATCATGCTGGCGTATTCCAGCTACCTTCCTGAGAAATCAGACATAACGAATAACGCCTTCATGACAGTATTGATCAACTGTGGTTTCTCAATTCTGGCGGGGATTATGATTTTCTCTGTTCTTGGCTACATGGCTCATGAACAAGGCAAACCGTTGACAGAAGTCGTATCTGCGGGCGTTGGGCTTGCATTCGTTACGTTACCAGCGGCTATCAACCTATTGCCAGCGCCCTATATTCTTGGGCCAATCTTCTTCTTTGCACTTGTTGTTGCAGGCCTAAGCTCACACATATCAATCATTGAAGCCGTCACCTCAGCCGTCATCGATAAGCTAAAATGGAGCCGTAAAAAGGCCGCTAATGTAGTTATCAGCGTAGGGTTTTTGGTTTCAATGGCCTTTGCGACCAACGGTGGCCTGTTGCTACTCGACCTTGTCGACCACTTCGCAAACAACGTGGGCATTATGGCGAGCTGTCTAGTGGAACTTACGCTCATGGCATGGCTATTTAAGATTTCTGACGTACGCAAATACGTGAACAGCATTTCCGATTTCAATATTGGCGTGTGGTTTGATATTTGTCTGCGCTTTATCTCACCTGTAATTTTGGCCATTATTGTCGCCACAAAACTGAACGCTCTATTCACAGAGGGTTACGGTGGTTATGACCTCACCCTAGGATGGGTCATGATCGGGTTACTATTCGCTATAGGCGTAACAATCAATGCAACAAGCCGCAAGGAGTGCAACTAATGACGACAAGTGCAATTATTATAATGATTATTGGTTTGGGCATTACGTGGGGTGGCGCCGCCATCTGCATTAAAAAAGCCATGAACAAACAATAATCCTGTTGATTCTAAAAGCCGATGTCATCATCGGCTTTTTTATGCCTGTCGACAACCGCTACACCTGCCTCTTGAAGCCAAACCTATTCATGCCACCCAAACCACAGCAAAATTAAACAAGTGATGTGAATAAAGGAATAGAGCGAAATAGCCCTTACTTGATTATCGTTTGAGATAAAAGAGAGTTAAGTCAACAAGCCAAGCGTGAGATCCGTCTTATCGCCGCAAGCGGACAACTCAACTAATAAATGAGATGGCAATGATCAACTTATAAAATAGGGAATGGCTGATGAGCGAGTTAGCGGCAAAAGAAAAGGAGGCTTTCGCCTCCTTTTTTATAGGGGAATGAAAAGATATGAATTAACCGTGGTTACGGATCCACTCATCCATTTCAGTTTTAAGGTTGTCAGACTTAGTACCAAAGATAGCTTGAACGCCACCCGATACAACAACAACACCCGCAGCACCAAGCTGTTTCAATTTCTCTTGGTTTACTGCTTCTGTTTTAGCAACAGAAACGCGTAGACGAGTAATACATGCATCTAGGTTAGTGATGTTTTCTTTACCACCAAAGGCCGCAACAAGTTCACCAGCTAACTCACTGCCTGTAGCAGAAGAAGCTTCTTCAGATTCATCTTCACGACCTGGAGTTTTCAGGTTCATCGTACGGATAACGAAAGTAAACACGACATAGTATAGAACTGCATAAGCAATACCTAGACCAACCAATAGCAACATGTTTTCAGCACGAGGAGATTGAACAACAAAGTCAATGAAACCGTTCGAGAACGTGTGACCGTGAACAACACCTAGAGCGTTAGTCAATACATAAGCAAGACCAGCTAGCAAAGCATGAACAACATAAAGTACTGGAGCGATGAATAGGAACGAGAACTCAATAGGTTCTGTAATACCCGTTAGGAATGAAGTCAATGCAGCTGACGCCATGATACCCATTACTTTGGCACGGTTTTCTGGTTTAGCACTGTGTGCAATTGCAATTGCTGCAGCTGGAAGACCGAACATTTTGAATAGGTAGCCACCCGCTAGTTGACCGAAACCGTTACCTGCAGCGCGAGACGCATCATCAGCAGTCAAGAAACAAGTCATGATACCGTGAACGGTAGTACCTGCATTGTTGGTACATGTACCTGCTTCATAGAAGAAAGGCACGTTCCAGATGTGGTGAAGACCAAATGGAATCAATGAACGCTCAACAACACCGTAGATACCAAATGCGGTTACTGGGTTTTGGTTAGCAGCCCAATCAGAGAATGTTGCGATAGCTGAGCCGACAGGAGGCCAAA
Source organism: Vibrio sp. V12_P9A6T4 (assembly GCF_963874835.1). NCBI lineage: Bacteria > Pseudomonadati > Pseudomonadota > Gammaproteobacteria > Vibrionales > Vibrionaceae > Vibrio > Vibrio sp. V12_P9A6T4. The sequence continues at coordinate 3,196 of NZ_CAWNJO010000005.1, forward strand.
TGATAGATAAAACAATACCTAGAGCAATCGCAAGGAAACCCGTAATGATTGGTACTGCACGTTTACCCGCGAAGAAGCCAAGATATTCAGGAAGTTGAATTTTGTAAAAACGATTGAATGCCCAAGCAGCAACACCACCTGCAAGGATACCACCAAGAACGCCTGTCTCGATGTTATCAACACCCATTACGACTGCCATTACTTTTAGCGTCGCAACCATGATGCCATAGCCAACAATTGCTGACAGGCCTGAAACACCATCGTTATTCGTGAAGCCTAATGCTACACCTACTGCAAAGAGTAGTGCCATTTGACCAAAAACCGAACCACCAGCTTGTTCCATTAAATGTGAAACAACTTCTGGTAGCCAGCTAAAGTTCGCTGCACCCACACCAAGCAAAATACCCGCAACTGGTAAAACTGATACTGGAAGCATCAGCGCCTTACCAACTTTCTGCAGGTTTGCAAAAAGGTTTTTAAACATGTTTATGCTCCTGATTAAGTTATTAGAATTGTTTGGGTTCTAACGGCACACCCCCGTAGCCTAAATGTTAGCACCCAATGAAAATGTAACCACATATCGCATTATATTTTTCGCCTCTAAATATATCTTGATGCCACTCAAACTTTCTAGTTAGTAACGAAATTTTGTTTCAAAACAATAGACCGATCACAATGCGGGAGGGTGTAAAC
>NZ_CAWNJO010000006.1:0-3798 GCF_963874835.1 Vibrio sp. V12_P9A6T4
GGTCAGGCGTGTGTAATAACGTAATAAAGTAAGATCAGACACTCGCAAATCCTCTGGATGAAAGGGAAGAGATAGGCAGTTCAGTTCTTCGCACGGCCTTGCGCTTTGCCCTCCTTGATGGTCAAGTTGTTTGGGTATAGTAGCGAATTTATGAAGAACCAAATAAGAAATATTAATGATTATTTGTTCCTCATTTATTGATTTTTAGTTTTTAAATATCGTTTTAAGGCTAATTTCGATGATATGAGGAATTAAAAAATAAAAAATTCTCAGTTTTTGTATTCCTTGTTTTGATTCACAATCAACGCATCGATAGCTGAGGAGGTGAATGATGAACGACCCCATAACGACTGACACCAAACAGCCAACACCGCTGGCGATCTATTACCGCCAGCGTTTAGAAAAATCACGTAACCCTATAGAGGTAATGGCGATTTTAGCTCTGATTCATTTATGTCACTGGTGACCATGAATAAAGGCATCTTGCATACCCTAAACTCTTGAGTTAGCTATGCTCCTGTTACCCCCAACTGCATAATTGCAGGATGCCTTTCCTTTTCGATATACATCACTTTTTCTTCGTCCTACTTTTCATCTTTATTGTAAACGACTACCATGACATCGCTTTTTTAAAGCCAATTTATATTTTAAATTCTCAGGGCGGGGTGAAATTCCCCACCGGCGGTGTGTTTGTTTTTTCAGTTGAGAAGGCAGATGAGCCCGCGAGCGCTCGATGTATCGAGGTCAGCAGATCTGGTGAAAAACCAGAGCCGACGGTTATAGTCCGGATGAGAGAGAATGAAGAGACGCCAGTTAGTTCGCTAGCTGGTGCAATTTGTTTTGGATTTGATCCCTCATAGCAGCCCTGATTCTGGTGATTTTTTAGGAGTACAACCATGAATCAGCTATCTCTACTTGCCAAATTTGGCGACCCTATTACTCGTGTTGAAAAGGCACTGTCTGCGCTGAAAGAAGGGCGAGGCGTGTTGTTGCTTGATGATGAAGATCGTGAAAATGAAGGAGATATCATTTATGCGGTTGAGTCACTGACCACACAACAAATGGCACTGATGATCCGTGAATGCAGTGGCATCGTCTGCCTATGTTTGACCGATGAACAGGCTAATCAATTGCAACTGCCCCCGATGGTAATGCATAACAATAGCACAAACCAAACCGCTTTTACTGTCTCGATTGAAGCAAAAACAGGTGTAACTACGGGCGTTTCAGCGCAAGACCGAGTGACCACAATAAAAACCGCGGCCCGCTTTGATGCTAAAGCCGATGATCTTGCACGCCCCGGCCATGTTTTTCCACTTCGCGCTCGGGCGGGGGGCGTTTTGGCTCGTCGTGGGCATACAGAAGGGACGGTTGATCTTATGCAAATAGCGGGTTTAATGCCTGCGGGCGTATTGTGTGAACTCACCAATCCTGACGGTTCCATGGCCAAAACACCCGAGATCGTTGCGTTCGGGCAAAAGCACAATATGCCTGTATTGACGATTGAAGATATGGTGCTGTATCGAACAAGACTTGAACTCAAACAGGCTTAATGAATGTCGAAGGGGGCTAGGTGCGCCCCTTCACATTACTCCGATTTAATCTGCTTATTTTGAAATGAGAAGTGCATAAAATTATTAACGTTCGATTAAACTTATGTAGATTGACGATGTTATTTTTGCCGAGGTTGAGCATGCTATTTAATAAGAAAATGCAAAAAGAAAATGATGATTTGAAGGCTCAGATAGCTGCATTACAAGCACAGCAAAGACTTGAGCAACAAAAGTGGCAAGATGAAATTCAGCAGCTAAAAGAACAGCTGGCCTTATTGCGTACATCAACTCAATTAGAGTCTGATTTGATGGCCAGTCATTTGAGTGGTAGCCACATGCTAGAAGCCATCCGTTCTGGTCTGGCTCACAATGCTGAGAATTTATTGCGTGAGAACGAATCACTGAAGCAACTGAATAGTATTTTTGGTCAGACAAGCACAGCAATTAATCACTTATCTTCTCGAGCAGAAAAAATTGCAGAATACGCTCACGCTAGTATGGAGTCGGTGACTGTTCTAGATAAAACAACCATTTCGATTGGCCAGTTAGTCGGCACGATCCAAGAGATTTCGCAACAGACCAATTTATTGGCACTGAATGCAGCTATTGAAGCGGCACGCGCAGGTGAAGCGGGTCGAGGTTTCGCGGTCGTGGCCGATGAAGTACGGGCATTAGCTTCCAAAGCCAATGATGCCAGCACTAAGATTGAATCTTTAGTTGGGCAAGTTCAGAACCAAACGGAAAGTATTAAAGGTTCAGTGAATCAGAGTCAAGAATGTGCAATCGAAGTAGAAAATGCTTCAAATGAATTAAAACAGACGGTAACAATCGTTTTAGACAAATCAAAACAAATGCAAGAAGTTATTCGTATTGCGACGGCGTGTTCTTTCCTTGATACGGTGAAATTGGATCACGCAGTTTGGAAAAATGAAGTGTACGATCACATCCTCAATCGTCGGTTTGAACATGGGATGAATACTCATCAAGAGTGCCGTCTAGGTAAATGGTATTTTGAGGGTGATGGTGCGCGTGAATACAGCCAGCTTCCCAGCTTTGCTGGTTTGAATGCTCCTCATAAGTTGGTGCATGATTCAGGAAAGAGTGCACTGAAGTCTGGTCAGAATGGTGATTGGACACAACTGATTAAGCAAGTTGATACTATGGAATTGGCCAGTAAATCGGTAGTTGATTCGATAGACCGATTACTAAAAGAGGTAGTAAACACACATTAAACTCAGACGGTATTACGTAAAATAGATAGGTGTCCGATCGCTCTTCTGCTACAGTGGCGCGCTATTTCTTCACAGTCTGTCATCTTGATGGCACTGGAAATCTAACCCTAGGATCTATTTTGACCAATAACGATATTTTACGCCGTATTCGCTACACTTTTGACTTTAAAGACTCAGCTATGGTTGAGATTTTTGCTGCGGCGGACGGCTGCGTTACTCAAGAGCAAGTGACTACTTGGCTAAACAAAGAGACGGAATCTGTGTTGAGTGATGTGGATCTAGCGATATTTCTCAATGGTTTAATCAATACAAAGCGTGGTAAACGCGATGGTGAACAACCTCAGCCTGAAACACGCTTAACCAATAATATGATTTTCATGAAATTGCGTATTGCGCTGGATATGAAAGCAGAAGATATTTTAGACACATTAGCTTTTATCGATTTTCGTTTAAGTAAGCACGAGCTCAATGCATTTTTCCGCAAGCCTGACAATAAACACTACCGTGAATGTAAAGATCAGATCCTGCGTAATTTTTTAATGGGTGTTCAGCGTCAACTGCGTCCAGAAGATAAACGCGAATATCAAGAAAAAATCGATTAAACCAAAGAAATCTTCTGTAAGTCATTAGGGATCTCTTCATTGAAAAAAGCCATGTTGACATGTAATGCCGTTCACTTAAGAGTGAACGGCATTTTTGTTGTCATCCCTAAACCACCGCCTTGGGCGGTGGTGATTCAACCTTGGGGCTATTGCCCGAAGGAGTGCCCATGCTAGAAGTAAACCTCTTATTCACCACAAGTAAGAGGAAACTAAAAACATGGGCGATTATAGAAGTTCATCACATGTATATTGGCGTTGCAAATACCACATAGTTTGGACACCGAAATACAGATTTAAGATCTTGAAAGGGAATGTAGGTAAAGAGCTTTATCGCTCAATCTATATTTTGTGCAATATGAAAGATTGTGAAGTCTTGGAATTAAATGTTCAGCCGGATCACGTTCACTTGGT
>NZ_CAWNJO010000007.1:0-3751 GCF_963874835.1 Vibrio sp. V12_P9A6T4
TTCAAGAGGGACAGCCAACGCGTGGCATTTTTATTATGCGTTGGTTTTTTGTGATTATGGTGTTATGCGGAAGCTTGGCAGTGGCGTTGGCTGCCCCTTAACGCGGCGTTATGTAACCGTAGAGAAAAAGGCCGTAATATATTGAAAATTAAAATATTTTTATGGTTTCTTTACTTTGAGTTTAGCTTCTAATTTACACGTTTATACCTTTAATTGATTGTTTTTATTAGTTATTTATACAGTTTGTAAAGTTAGTTTTATTCATGTTGATTTGATTTTCGTCTTCTTTATTCTTCGAATTTTTAGCTGGTTCTAAATGATTCAGTGGGTTTGCGATGAGCTTGGGGGCAGTCATTTTTTTCTTTAAACTAGGGCTCGCAGTTTCATCGTTGCCACGCAAATTCTACTGGGTTACTGCTAACTTTTCGTGTAAGTTAAACGGTATTTGGCAATGTTGTTCTTTGTAATGCTTTGAAATGGTTAGTAAAGTTACATAACAAAGCATTCAAGAGGGACAGTCAACGCGTGGCAGTTTTGGTTTGGGTGAGCATTTGAGGTTACGGCTGGTTAGTTTTAGTTCAACTGTTTGCGTTGCCTGCCCCTTAATGCGGCGTTATGGCTATCAAGTTGAGTTCATCATTAATGTCGGTAAATTGGTTTAAATTGGAGTACTATTCTGCGATTAAACTTGCTGAAGAACTCGATGACAATCCCAATTAAAAATGTATCAAATCCGGAAATATCGTGCTCAAACTGCCATGCTTGTTGTTGCCGTTTGGAGGTTATGATCATTACCGATACAGGTGTGCCAGAGCAGCATATTGCATTCGATGAATGGGGTGGAGAAACTATGCTGCGTTTGTCAGATGGTTGGTGTTCAGCTCTAGATCGTGAAACGTTCATGTGCACAATTTACGAAAATCGCCCTTGGATTTGTCGAGAATTCGAAATGGGCTCTTACGAATGTCGAGATGAACGGATAGACCTTTTCTAAATTTTTACCCAATAAATCAGTGAGTTGTTAGCCATAACAAACGGTTCAAGAGGGACAGCCAACGCGTGGCATTTTTATTATGCGTTGGTTTTTGTGGTTACGGTGTTATGCGTAAGCTTGGTTGTGGCGTTGGCTGCCCCTTAACCGGGCGTTAGGCAAAGTGAGTTTTTATCAGCTAAATCGAGTTGAAATTGAACAGTAAATTCCATGTTTTGTGGCTTAAGTTAAGCAATAAATCGTCATCACATATTTGTTGTTTCGTGATCGCGTTGGATTGCTTGTCGTTGTGAGTTTAGCGGTAAAATAACCTTCAGCATCCAAACGTCCGCCGAGCATGCTACGCTCGTCACTTTTCTCCCAAACCGCTCAATTTGAATTTTTTTGTTTCTTTGCTGATTTAGCATTTGGGTTTATAAATGAATGGTTTAGTTTGCTTAAACTTTACAAAAAGACTTGTTCTTGGGTTTTGAAAGCATTGTTGTCAATTGATTGGCCTAACAAACGGCTCAAGAGGGATTGCCAACGCGTGGCGGCTTTAGTGCAAAATTGAAGTTCAGTGTTTACAGTGTGTTTTTTGAGTTCGGCTATGCGTTGTCAACCCCTTAGCCGGGCGTTAAATTACAAGGATAGTTCAGTGGAAATAAAGGAAATTAATTCAATATCTAGTGTCTCAGGTCAATTAAATTCATTGCTTATAGATTGTGTTGAGAGTGGTGCTTCAGTTGGCTTCTTAACTCCGATCGATAGAGAAGAAATCGAGTCATACTGGGTTGGTGTAGAGTCTGATTTAAAATCAGGAAACCGTCGTTTGTTTATTGCTCAAGATAAAAATATCATCATCGGTGCAGTTCAGCTTTCTCTGTGTTCTAAAGCAAATGGTTTACATAGAGGGGAAGTTGAAAAGTTGATGGTTAAAACAAGTGTTCGTGGCCAAGGTATCAGTAAAAAATTAATGTCACTGATGGAAAAAACGGCATCAGAACTTGGTTTGCAGTTACTCGTTTTGGATACTCGCTTGGGTGATTTGGCTTCTTTGCTATATCGTTCGATTGGTTACATCGAAGCTGGTCAAATTCCAGAGTTTGCGCGTAGTTCTAGCGGAAAGTTAGAAGCAACGGTTTACTTCTACAAGCAATTGTAATTTAACAAACGGCTCAAGAGGGATTGCCAACGCGTGGCGACTTTAGTGCAAAATTGAAGTTTAGTGTTTACAGTGTGTTTTTTGAGTCCGGCAGTGCGTTGTCAACCCCTTAGCCGGGCGTTAGGCAAGGTGAGTTTTTATCAGCTAAATCGAGTTGGAATTGAACGGTAAACTCCATGTTTTCTGGTTTAAGTTAAGCGATAAATAGTCATCACATATTTGTTGTTTCTTGATCGCGTTGGGTTGCTTTTCGTTGTGAATTTAGCGGCAAAATAACCTTCAGCATTCAAACGTCCGCCGAGCATGCTACGCTCGTCACTTTTCTTCCAAATCGCTCAATTTGAGTTTTTTGGTCTCTTTGCTGATTCAGTATTTTGGTTTATAAATGAATCGGTTAGTTTGTTTCAAGTTTACAAAAAAGCTCGTTCTTTGGTTGTGAAAGTGTCGGTGTCAATTGGTTGGCCTAACAAACGGCTCAAGAGGGATTGTCAACGCGTGGCGGCTTTAGTTCAAAATTGAAGTTCAGTGTTTACGGTGTGTTTTTTTAGTTCGGCGGTGCGTTGTCAACCCCTTAGCCGGGCGTTATATTTCTAGGAGGTAAAGTTGAAGGAATTTGAACCATTATATAAATTTCGTGGCGTGGATGAATATAGCTTGAACTCAATTGAGGAGAATACGCTATGGTTCTCACATGTCGACGATTTTAATGATCCCTTTGAATTGTTTTATAAAATAACTTCTGGAATTGATGAAGATAATATTACAGATGCTTTTGATGCATATTTAACATTTGCTGAAAAACAAAAAATGCCATTTGCAGTGTCAAAAAAAGCCATTCTCAGCGCTGTATCTACTGTAACTGATGATGTAAAGTCTACAATAATTAACATGATTTCTCAGGCAATACTTCCTTTGCAAATGGCAAAAATAGAAAGAGTTAAAAATGACAATAAAATTTTTAGCTTGTCATTTTCAAATGAGCATCCATTGCTATGGGGACATTACGCGAATGGGCTAAAGGGTATGTGTATTGAATATGATCTCAATAGACAAAGAAGACCATTAAATTTAGGTTATTGTCCAGTGGAGTATTTAGATGAGCCTTATACGATAAATCTTCTTGATTTTTTAAAATACAATCATGGAATTTCAAGTTATAGTGAGAAAATATTCGCAACTAAAAATAAAGTTTGGGCTTATGAAGAGGAGTTCCGTCTTATTTCTGAAAATGATGTAATGTCTGGGAATAAATACAAATTAAATGATGATGTTATTCGTTCTATCATTTTGGGCGAGAAAATGCCAATGGAAGATCAGTTGAAAGTTAAAAGTGTTATTGCTGGTAGGGATATCAAGCTATACAAAGCCATTGCAGTACCTTCAGACTTTAGAATAGACATTGTTGAGTACGAAATATAACAAACAATTTAAGAGGGATTCCCAACGCTTGGCATTTTTGTTTCTACTTCAAGTCTAGTGGTTACGGTACAATGCTTTGGGTTGGGTGGTAGCGTTGCTCACCCCTTAATTGGGCGTTATGCAACTCAGGTAAAATTAGGGGTTCAATCTTGTGGGATTTCTCCGGCCATTCGTTTTGTGTTGTCGGCAAATGAGCA
>NZ_CAWNJO010000008.1:0-3698 GCF_963874835.1 Vibrio sp. V12_P9A6T4
CTAAAAGATGATCTTAGTTCAATAAATAATTCATCATTTAAGCCTGCATTTAAGAGTCATTAACTTGTGGCGTTGATGAGCCAAGTGGCAAAGGTATCGTTGCCTGGACACCTTGCAGCCATTGAGCAAACGTGCTTTATTGAAATCAGTGACTGATTATTTTGGAATGTTTGCATTATGTGCCGCTGGCTCGCCTACCAAGGAACTCCTATCTACCTCGATCAACTGGTTTATCAACCGGAACACTCTCTCGTGCACCAAAGTTTAGAAGCGCGTAAAGCGGTCACCCGTGTCAACGCTGATGGGTTTGGGCTGGGTTGGTATACCGAACGCACTACACCCGGGCAGTTTCATGAAGTCTTACCCGCTTGGGGAGATGAAAACCTGCGATCCTTAACGCATCACATTCGTTCTCACCGTTTTATGGCACATGTGCGTTCGTCCACCGGAACGCAGGTTTCCCGTTCTAACTGTCATCCGTTTATTTTGGATCACTGGATGTTTTTACATAACGGGCAAATTGGTGAGTTTGAAAAAGTGAAATTCGCCTTAGAACGGCAGCTACCGGAATCGCTATACGTCAAGCGTGTTGGGACAACGGATAGTGAATTGATTTTTTTATTGATGATGAGTAATGGGTTACGCAGTCAGCCAGTACAAGCCATTACGACCACGATTGGTCAAATTGCGCAGGCTTTGGCGGAGAAACAGATAGTCACACCTTTTAAAGCTTCGATTTGTATCTCTGATGGGCAAGATTTTTGGTTAGTGCGTTATAGCTCTGATGGTAATCCGCCGACCGTGTTTAGTAAAAGCGAAGGCGATAATATGGTGGTTGCGTCAGAACCCCTTGATAGTGAAAGTGGTTGGCAAATGATTGAGCCGCAAACCATTACTCATGTGATTGGCACTCAATGTACTGTGTATCCGATCACTTAGTTAGTGGTGGAAAAATTAGTAATGTATTGATATATAAGATCTATTGGTTAATCGATTGCTCTCTCATGAGAGCAATTCTTTTTTGAAGTAAGATCCTGGTTTCTGTGCATCAAGTTTCATTTTGTTGATGTGATTCTGATATAAATCGCGACTCATTCATTTCTATGATCTATAGAGAGTCGTTACTATGCGTATTGCTCCGGTTCCATCTATTCATTCCCCTCGTCCCAAACCTAATGCTTTGCTATTGGCATTATCGTTAGCAGGATTACCGTCTTTTTCTTATGCATTAGATGCCTGCCAGTTTAATGATATCACCCAAGCACAAGAGCCAATTTTAGCGATTAAAAATGCACAACCAGCCTGTTATAACTCGTGGTTTTATACCGATAGTAAAGCCATCTTGGGTCTATACAGTGAAAATAGTATAGACAGCATTAACCGAGCGCTGGCGTTAGAGGTTTCGCAATATCAAGGAACAGAAGCGCAAGCCAAATCTATTGCTAATTTGGGGGAGTTTATCCGTGCCGCTTATTATGTGCGCTATGGTGTAAAGCAAGAGTTTGGCGATTATTCGGAGCAATTGAGTAATGCGATTGCGGATACGATCAACCAGTTTATGTTATCGCCTTATAGTTTGAGCTTAGGTCGTGAACAAGTGGCGGCCATGTCGAGCTTAACGTTAATGGTCGATAACGTGAAACGCCTACCTTCAACGATGGCGAATTTCATCGTGCTATTGGACGCCTTTAACCCACAAACGGCGCAAGATGTGCAGTTTGTTGATGGTTTAAATAACTTATTTCGATCCATGAGCGGCCATGCTTCGCGTGATGATTTTTATCAACATATTGAAGCCCATCCAGAATATTTGGAGACACTGTATCGTTTTGCCACTGAGCATGATTGGGCGTTAGGAACCGATGCCGATTTCATTTTGTACAATGCGGTGCGTGAAACGGGGCGCTTACTGGTTAGCCCTTACCCAAACACCAAAACTCGAGTCATTGCGATTTTAGAAAAAGTATTGGAACGTTACCCGCTGGGTGGACGTAGCGATAAACTCTGGATTGCTGCGGTTGAGATGCTTTCTTACTACGCGCCAGAGACATTGGAAGCGCTTAATTTAACGCAAGCTAAGCAGCAACTTGAACAGCGTATCATGCCAAATCGTCATCAATGTGATGGACCTGCCATTATCCGTTCGCAAGGCTTAACACCACAACAAGCAGAGCAAGCGTGTGAAATTTTGAATGAGAAAGAAGCCGACTTCCATGCCGTCGCGAATACCGGTTTCACGCCCGTGGCCGATGATCTCAATCAACAAGTGGAAGTGGTGGTATTTGATAGCAACGAAAGTTATGTCAGTTATTCCAGCTTCTTGTTTGGCAATACCACTAACAACGGCGGGCAATACCTTGAAGGCAACCCGGCTGATGCCAACAACACAGCGCGCTTTGTCGCTTATCGATATGCGCAGGATGAGGCGTTGTCTATTCTCAATTTAGAGCATGAATATGTGCATTATTTGGACGGACGCTACAACCAATACGGTTCGTTTTCTCTCAATTTAAGTGAAGGCTATATCGTGTGGTGGTTGGAAGGCTTCGCTGAATACATGCACTATAAAAAAGGCTACCAAGCGGCGATAGACTTAATTGCTGAGAAAAAACTGAGCCTCACGCAAGTGCTAGCCACTACTTATCAAAATGACACCAATCAAATTTATCGCTGGGGCTATTTAGCGGTTCGTTTTATGCTGGAAAACCATCCCAATGAAGTGGATCAACTGCTAGCGCTATCACGTAGTGGCGATTTCAAAGCATGGGCTGAGCAAGTGAAACGGATCGGCAAAAGCCTAGACAGCGAATTTTCAACTTGGTTAGACACTTTGACAGCGGACAGTGGTAATCCAGAGGATCCGACTGTGCCGCCAATTCAACCAGAAGACACGATGAATCATTTAGCGTTAGGGCAGAGTGTTACCTTGTCGGGTGAGCAGTACAGTGAACAACTCTATTATATTGATGTTCCAGATAATATCAGTGAATTGTCGATTAATATTAGCGGTGATGGTGACGCCGATCTTTATTTAAGTTATGAAAAAATTGCGCATTATTATGATTATCAAATAACAAATTTTGAACTGCATAGTAATGAAACAATTGCACTAGAAAAACAAGCCAATGGTACCGTTTTACCGGGTCGCTATTATTTTAGTATTACAGGTAGAGAAGCTTACCAGCGTGTTGAATTAAATACGAAAGTAAGTTACGCCATTACCGATAATACGCAAAAGCCTAGTGATGATTTAGCACCTGTTGTTCTCGAAAATCGTCAGCCAATGACGTTGGGTATTCATCAAACTCGCTATGCAGCGATTTATGTACCAGAGGGAATGAGCACTGTCAAAGTTTGGCTCCAGCCTATTGATGAGATGGCAGCCCACAATGTTGATCTTTATGCAGAAAGCGAGCACTGGCCTACATTGACTCATTTTGACCAAGCGTCTAAACGTGCTGATAGCTATGAGTATATTGAACTGCCAGTAACGCAAGCGGGCTATGTCCATTTCATGCTTAATGCACAGCAAGCCAATAGCCAAGTTGAGCTCTATGCAACTTATGAATAATTAATGAATAAAAAGAAGTGTAAAAGCACTTCTTTTTATTAAAATCATATGATTAGCCAGAAAAGTAATAGCTATATTAACATTATGTAATTTAATCTTTACTTAATAATAATTTGATCTTGTGGGA
>NZ_CAWNJO010000009.1:0-3669 GCF_963874835.1 Vibrio sp. V12_P9A6T4
GTTTTTAACTACAGTTTTAGGGGTTTACTATCTTTTTGTTTATACAATACATGAGAAAATCCCATTCCCATTAGATATGAGTGTCTTGCCAACGTTATTTGTGGCTTTAGGGATACTATGTTTATTGTTTACAATTGTTATAGTTTTCTATTCTTCAATATCTGTGATTGTATTATTAGATCCTATTAATATAAAGTATCATGATGTTTTTTATGCAAAGCCTAAGTATATAAAAAACAAGCATGTCGCTAGTGTATTGAACTTCGTAATATTCTATTGTTTCACTCCAATTGTGTATTTTTTGACTTTCTATTTTGAATATCCAAAGGAAATATGGATTGGTTCGTTATTTATTATTCCGATATTGTTTGCGTATTACTCTTTAACGCCAGATATATCAATATTTAAAGATAAATTGTCAACAATCATAAGTGTTAGGTTTTGGTTGGTTACAGTTACATTCTTTTATATTGGCTTTTTTGCATTACTTTCAATATATGTATTTGTAAAGTATATGGAGTTTGGGTTGGCTATTAAGGCTGATTCAGAAGTTCTATTATCTCTTGCAATATTCTCTTTTTTAAGCTATTTGATTCTAATTCCATCTAGGCATAAAAATAGTTTTGAGGTTAATGCTAGCAAATATAAAAGTAAGCGTATTATACCTCTTCTAGTGAGCTCTCCAGCATTTGCTGTATATTTGTTTGCAGGTATTTTCTCATTAATGCCTCAAGTTGCATCAAAAACAGCTTCTATGTCATTTAGTTTTCTTAATGTAGGCGGAGGAATAGAGAGAAAATATTACTTCACACCAAAATCGAGAATTACAGTTCCGAATGAGCTGATTAAACATTGTGATAATTACACTTACTGCGAGACAAAAAAATTAAACGTTATCCTAGATTTAGGCGGTTCTTTATATGTGAAAGGTGACTACTTCGGTTACAAGGATACTATTGTTTCTCTTCCTCGTCATAAAATGAATTCTATTTCTCTTGGAAGCGAAAAAGTTAAGCTTGATGATAAAAAGGAGAAGTAGCTACGATGGTCAATATTACACATAACAAACGCTTCAAGATGGACAGCCAACGCGTGGCATTTTTATTATGCGTTGGTTTTTGTGATTACGGTGTTATGCGGAAGCTTGGTAGTAGCGTTGTCTGCCCCTTAAGCGGGCGTTAGCATTCCATTAGGAGATAATTATGCTTCCGAGCATATTGTATAAATATAGAAGCTTTGAAAAATATACAATTTTAGGTTTGATCAATAACAGCTACTGGTTGCCGAAGCCATATAACTTGAATGATCCTTTTGATGTGCAGATTAAACCGATACACCAGGCAATATCGCAAACTGAATTCGTAAGCGAACTTGAAGCTTTTCTTGTAACTCAGAGAAACATTAATAACGTAGATTTCCAATATCAGAATGTTGACTCTTTATATGAAAACGGACAACCATCTAAGATATTGAGAGAGAATGTTAAAAGCTTTAGTAGATCTGTTGAGCAGATAGCTAATGAAATCGGCGTGTTCTCACTATCTGAAATTAATACGAACTCTACAATGTGGTCGCATTACGGTGATGAACATCGTGGCATCTGTATTGGATACAGAAGTAGTGATTTACTGCCATTGTCTGGTGCATCGAGTCAAACTAGAATAGCGCCTGTAACATATAAGCCTCAAGAGGAACTACTTAGAAATGCTTACCTCCTGTATGTGCATTCTAATATGGGCGCTGATATTCAAATGTTGGTAGATTATGTCCTTAACTTATTCGCTCAAAAATCTGATGACTGGCAGTATGAGAAAGAATGGAGGTTATTAGTACCAAACATGGGTGGGAAAGTGATTGAATGTGAAGAAAGTATAATTCAAACGATTACTTTTGGGTTAAGGACTACAGTAGAAACTAAAAAAACAGTTAAAGAGCTTTTGCATAGTGAAGTTCAGTACTATCAGATGGTTAGGCATCCTATATATTTAGGCTTAATCGCTGAACCTATGTCTGAAACGAGTGAATATTGGTACTCGTCCGCAGAATGCTAACAAACAATTTAAGAGTGATTCAGCACGCTTGGCATTTTTGGTTTGGGTTAAGTTCAGTGTTTACGGTGTTCAAATTGAGTATGGTGGTAGCGTGCTTCACACCTTAATTGGGCGTTATATGCTTTCAAGTGAGGGAAGTTATGAGTAAAGGATTAATTGAGTTTTTGAGACCATATGCTCTATTGGTAATTGAGCAATATGGAAAGATGAAAGCAGCCGATTTTTATCAAAAGCTATTGTTTACATGCAAAAATAGTGGCATAGATTATTCTTGGGTTGAGTCGAATTCTCTTCATATATCAATTTTAACTGACAAGTTGATAGACGTGGCTGTGTGTGATTGGTTGGAAAAACAATATATAAATTATCCACATCCAACGGTTCGTGATGGTAATAAAGTAATTTCAGGAAAGGTAGCATCGGTCTCTGAAACTTCTGCTAGTTCAATGTATTCCTATTCAGAGCAATGTGGTTGGGATCTTTGGCGCGCTAGTGGTATGTCTGGGGGGAAAAAACTCCAAGAAATTACTCTACACGATGAGGCTAATCCCTATTACGTTGTATGGGGCAAAGACGCTATTGGTGTTCGTCAGTTTAATATTATTGATTTCGAGTGGGTGGATAAGAACGGTTACCAAACAATAGTTAAGAAGTCCTTGGAAGGTCACGGCGAAGGGTTTGGCAATTCGAAATCTGTTACTGTTAACCAAGTTCATTACCCGTCTATACGTAGTGCATATGCTCGTATCAACCCAAAGGTTACTTATTCAACGGTTTGTACCCGTCTTAGAAATGGGTTAACACCCGAAGATGCTTTTGATAAACCGAGTATGAGATTAAATAGCGACATCAATAAGCTTGGTATCATTGTAAAAAAAGACAATTGGGTTAAAAGTCGACGATCCATTTAGTACGCATATAACAAACGCTTTAAGACGGATTCGCAACGCTCGGCGGTTTTAGTTTGATTTAGCTTTTGTGTTTACGGTGCAATAATTGAGTTTTGTGGTAGCGTTGCTCACCACTTAAGCGGGCGTTAGGCGTCATCCAGCCAGAAAGTATCGCTAATGGAATAATTTCTTAACCTTGTTTTCACTATGACTTTATAACCATACTTTCTATAAACTCTTGATTCTTTGACTGACAAGGGATAAGCATCAGAAAAGAACTCGTTTGGGTTAATAGTAGAGTCAGTTTTCACATCATATACATATATACACTCTCTGCGCATAGACCATCTACGCCAGAAAAGAAGCCAACAATTGGGGTAAACATAGAACCCAGCGATTTTGGCATCGTCAACTAAGGCAATGGCAAATAGTCTATTACTATCAAGCCGCTTACCTACAACTAAGGTGTTGTGTTCGGGTTTGTGTCTTAACATATCTAAAAAATACCTTATTGCGCCAAAATTTATCGGGATGCTTTCAATCATAAATGAGTACCTAAGAAATTTGATTCATTGTAAATCTTATCAAGTTGCTGATAAAGTTGAATTTTCGCCTAACAAACGGCTCAAGAGGGATTGCCAACGCGTGGCGGCTTTAGTTCAAAATTGAAGTTCAGTGTTTACAGTGTGTTTTTTGAGTTCGGCTATGCGTTGTCAACCCCTTAGCCG
>NZ_CAWNJO010000010.1:0-3614 GCF_963874835.1 Vibrio sp. V12_P9A6T4
CGCGTTGGCAATCCCTCTTGAGCCGTTTGTTATACCGTGATCCGATGCACATTGTAGGAACTTCTTTATCAATTGCCATAGTGCCGTATAATCGCGGCCAAATTACACCACAACAATCCATCAGTGAGTTGCAAATGTCCAAACTATTTTTCAAAGGTCGAATCGATGCTAGACAAAACCACGTCATTTCAGGCTACAACGTAAACCGTGATGTAAAAGCAGGCACTGACGAAGCTCCAATCAATGTTGTCGTCCCAACCGAGGCTCGTAAAGCAGAGATAGAAATATTACTTTCTGAGCACTCAATAGTGGCTGATATTGTCATTGACTCAAAGCAACCAGAGAACACTGTTGAGCTTGATACGCTATTAAACAAACCTAAAACTATTACCTATGACAAAACACCAAACCGTAATGAACCGTGCATTTGCGGAAGCGGGAAAAAGTACAAAAAGTGCTGTGCTTAAACCCCTCGATAATTACGTCCAAAGCCGTCTTCTGACGGTTTTTATAAACTAGAACCTATACGATGCTCTGCGCGTAAGTTAAAACGGTATAACGCCCGGCTAAGGGGTTGACAACGCACCGCCGAACTCAAAAAACACACTGTAAACACTGAACTTCAATTTTGAACTAAAGCCGCCACGCGTTGGCAATCCCTCTTGAGCCGTTTGTTATGCAAATTCAATAAGATAAACTGACTTTACTCGTTCAAAAGCCACGATTGCAATGGTTGAGTGATTCAAGAATCAACCCAAGCAAGAACTGTGATAAATGAGCCGCCAAAACAAAGCCCACCTTTCAACAACAAACCAAGCTTTTGAATCAGGAAAACTCAACAAGCAAGACTTTCAGCAAGCAAAAAATACTCGATAAACTTGCCCTTTCCACACTTTGCGCCCGCTAAATTCACAACAAACCAGCACCAAAACTCATTGAGGCAAACAAAGAACCCTGCCTGTTTTACGGTTTGAGTTAACCACGAATCTGAGGGTAAAAAGCTCATTTGCCGACAGCTCAAAACGAATGGCCGGAGAAATCCCAAAAGATTGAGCCCCTAAATTTACCTGAGTTGCATAACGCCCAATTAAGTGGTGAACAACGCACTGACCAAGCCACCGCATTGCACCGTAAAACACTTTACTCAACGCATAGTAAAACTGCCACGCGTTGAGAATCCACTTGAATTGTTTGTTAGTTTGCGTGCCAAAGTGACACAACGATTGCTAATTGCACATTTTAAGACCATAATACCCATGTGACATTTTGACACGACAGGAGATAACATTATGGCTACTACTTTGCCTCGCATCACCGCTAGAGTTGATGTCGATACACAAGATTTACTCACTAAAGCTGCCGCTATCGCTGGTATGTCTAGTATTAACTCATTTGTTCTAAGCGCTGCAATTGAAAAGGCTAAACAAGTCATCGAACGTGAGCAAGCTTTAAAACTGAGCCAAGCCGATGCGATTTTGCTGATGGACGCATTAGACCGCCCAACAGCACAGAACTCAAAACTAAGAGCGGCCTCTGAACGATACGAGAGCAAGGCTCAATGATGAATACGGTACTTTTAGATAAAGTTAAACACGATAGAAACCGATTCAACTGTGGTATCGAAGCTCTCAATAATTACTTAAAAGTAATGGCGAGTCAGCAAACAAAGAAAGACAACACCAGAACGTTTGTTCTGGAAGATGATAACGACAGCTCACATATCATCGGCTTTTACACGCTAACAATGACACCAATTGACTTAAAGGCATTGCCCGATAAATTACAAAAAAAGCACCAATCATCCACCTCTGGTGGCCTAATTGCCCGTCTTGCTGTCGATGACAGATACAAAAGGAAAGGCTTTGGTGAGTGGCTGCTCATCGATGCACTCAGAAAGCTATTAGCTGCTAGTGATAGCGTTGCATTTCCAGTTGTTATCGTTGATGCCAAAGACGGTGCAAAATATTTTTATGAACGCTATGGCTTTCAGGCATTTCAAGACGCTGAAAACAAACTCTTCATCACCATTGCGGATGTAAGAGCAAGCTTAGGCTAGTTAACTGCTAGCCTGTAGCAAACTAACGCCCAATTAAGGGGTGAGCAACGCTACCACCCAACCTAAAGCATTGTACCGTAACCACTAAATTTGAAGTAGAAGCAAAAATGCCAAGCGTTGGGAATCCCTCTTAAATTGTTTGTTATGTTTTACCACAAACGACTGATTTAATTGGCAAAGAACTGCTTTGTTGAGCCCATTTCAAGAAGTAAATCACACGCTCAAACTCACTTGGCCGCCAGAGGCACAAAACACGAAGCGAGTAAATCCACTTCCCTTCCCAATGAGGCAACCAGATAAACGTTCAACAAACGCCCTTTCTTTCCAACCAAAGCGCAGAACAATGGCAAATTGCCGAGGCAACTGCCAAGCCGAAATGCTACTTGGCAAATGCGCTCAAAGCGACTTAGAGCCAGTGAAACTTGAAGCCAACCGCCACGACCTGAAAATGAAGCAACTCGAATGAACTGCCAAAGGGGCAAAGAACATAGATCGAAGAAGCTTTAAGCCACTGAAATACAAGTAAACATAACGCCGCATTATGTGGTGAACAACGCACCACCAAACTTCAAACATAGTGCCATAAACACCGCACTAAAACTTTAAACTGAAGCCGCCGAGCGTTGTGAATCCATCTTAAATGCTTTGTTAAGCCTCATTTACTCGTAATATTTTTCTAAAGTCTTTTTCTACTTCTACTCTAGCTTTGCCCATTTCAGTATCAACCTTCATAAATAGTTTTTGTAGCTCAGGAGTAATGCCTTTTGACAACGATTGATTTGAATTAATTACTAATCTTGCTTGATCCAGTGCTTGGGCTGCGGCCACATAAAAACCACTGACATTTTTTGCCACTTCCTTAGAAAAATAGATTTTGTTCTTTTCGAAGTGGATCATAAACAAATCAAATTTTGGTAGAGCAAGATTATATGCTTCACTTTTACTCGGTTTTTCCCTTCCAAAATAATCTGGTCGTATAGTGTCGAAAATAGCTTCGTGAAGATCTACGAGAAGTTTATAGTTTTCATCAATAATAGTTGCTCTTTTTTCAATTAGATTGGCATGCCCCAACTGCGCTGCGTGTCTTTCTAATTGTAATTCATGCTCTAGGGATTGAGCTTTTCGTGCATGTTCAGCTTTGAGTTCTGCAATATCAATATCTATAACAGCTTTCTCACGTAGGTGAATTCTGTCCTTCCACACTTTACCTAGCCAACCAGCTAAACCCGATAATAGAACTGAGGCACCGCCTATCTGCGCAAGTGTTAATTCAAAAATTTGATCCATATATTTTATTACTCCGACTAATGAAAGAGGCTTAACGCCCGCTTAAGGGGCAGCCAACGCTACTACTAAGCTTCCGCATAACACCGAAATCACAAAAAGCAACGCATAGTAAAAATGCCACGCGTTGGCTGTCCCTCTTAAAGCGTTTGTTAGGCATTTTACAACGCATTGATATTATTGATTAATTCCCAACATTCTAATGACTCGCCATCACTATCCACAGAAATATTTTTATAAATAAATCCATTTTTGCGAACAACATTGAGTGACG
>NZ_CAWNJO010000011.1:0-94686 GCF_963874835.1 Vibrio sp. V12_P9A6T4
TTACAACCTCTGTTTAATTTTTAAATATTAGTTTGATTAAATTTAATTATAAAAAATCATCAAATATGCAATTTTTCTATTCTTTGGCAGGTCTTTGTCCTCGTAATGAGAATAAAAGCGCAATCAGCGCCTTATTCTATACTTGATCATAATTTGCTAAGGAGGAAGTGTGGGGCTTGCTATCGACATTCAAACCTTTCTAACAGCCGAAAGTCATTCACTGACTTTACTATTCATCGGCGTAATTTTGCTTTCCTATTTGTTAGAGGATGTCGCTATTGTCACCGCCGCCACACTGGCTTTGCAAAATCTCATGCCCCCCGGCTTGGCGTTGTTGGCTATTTTTGTCGGCATTGTCAGTGGCGATCTCGGTTTGTATTACTTAGGCCAAGTGGCACAACGCGTTCGTCCTCTTCGTTATCAAGCGCTGACCAATAAACATTTTCGAACCGTCCGTCGCAAGCTGCACCATCATACTTTTTTAAATCTGTTTATTATTCGCTTTGTCCCCGGCCTAAGAACGGTGGGCTTTACTTTGAGCGGTTTTTTTTCTATTCCGTTGGCGCTATTTCTGTGCTCCGTACTGACGGCCACAGCACTGTGGACACTGATCGTTTTTTCAACGCTTTATTACCTAGGGAGTCAGGTTTGGCAACAGTCCTCTCCTTATCAATGGATCATTATTCCTATCGCGGTTGGGCTATTAATGCTCACCAATCGTCTTCTCAACAAATCATTTTCTAAAGGATTGTCATGAACGCCAAATTAGAAATGCCTTGCATTGCACATGGCAAAATCAACGCGGGTATGCCGCTTTTAGAGCAAGACACCAAACGCAGCATTTCTCCTTATGAATTTCTGCCCAGTTGGTTTTTCTACACTCCGGTGGTGATTCAAAGCCTGCTGCAAGGGCTGCGTTATGGCAACTGGGGCTTACCCTTAATTGCAAACCCCGGCATCAAGCTCAGCGGCATGGTTGGAGAGTCAAAACACGACATTCTTAATCTAGCCGGTGAATACGCTCAGCAGTGGATATCGCCCTTTATCACCCGAACGAAAAGCCATCAAACCGCTCAGCAGCAAACAGCACAGGCTCTGTCTGCAATGCAACAAGCATCGTTGGATTTCCCTCTTGTCGCTAAACCAGATTTAGGCTGCCGCGGCGTAGGCGTAAAACTGCTGCAAAATGAACAGCAACTGAGTGACTACATTCAATCATTCCCAATTAACGCCCGTTTTTTACTGCAACAAAAAGCGCCGTATCAAGCTGAAGCTGGCGTGTTTTATGTGCGCTATCCCGGTGAGGCTCAAGGCAACATTATTTCCATCACACTTAAGTATGCCCCGTTTGTCACTGGGGATGGCATTCACACTTTAAAGCAGTTAATTGAACGCTGCCCACGCGCAGGGCAACTCCCTCACCTCTATTTTCCTCGCCACCTTGAGAAGCTCGATTGGGTTCTTGAAGCAGGGCAGGAGTTTCAACTCGCCTTTGCGGGCAGCCATAGTCGCGGATCGATTTTCCGCAATGGTAACCGTTACATTACTCGCGCTCTCACCAACAAGCTGGATGAGATTTTTAACAACGTTGACGGGTTTCATTATGGGCGGCTCGATATCAAGTTTGCCAATATTCACCAATTGATGGCTGGAGAACAGTTCACGATTTTGGAAATCAATGGCGCAAGCAGTGAAGCCGCTCATATTTGGGATAGAGAAACACCGCTGCGTGAGATCTTCTCGACCTTACTCAGACAGTACCGAATCTTATTCGACATTGGTGCGCAACAGCGAAAGTTAGGCCATCAAACACCCAAAATGGCTGAACTGCTGAACGCTTGGCGCAAAGAAAAGGCCTTAACCGAACATTACCCAAGCACGGATTAACCTTATCCATAAGAACAATCATAGGGATAGAAATATGTTTGCAATCACCACAAGTTCACAACAAAGCGCATCGCAGCCTAATCATGCCCCCGTGATCCAAGGCGGCATTGAAACACTGGAGCAAGCGCACCAGTTTCTCGAACAGTTAGAAGATAGGCACTACACCCACTTAGCCACGCCAATTGTCGCCAGTTCAGTGGGGCAACATTTTCGTCATTGGTTGGATCTGTTTCATGCGCTGGCTAACTCAACTAGCACTATTGATTACAACCAACGCCGCCGGGGCCACCTCGTTGAGACGTCCCGCGCTGCGGCCTTGGCCGAAATTGAGTATTTAATTCAATGGTTAACGCAGTGCTCGGCCTCACTCCAAAAATCCGTTACGGTACTTGTTGAAACCTCATTGCAGGAAACGCAAGTGTGCTCTCTCTCATCAACATGGGAGCGAGAGTTAAGCTTCGCCACTTTGCATGCACAGCACCATTTTGCGATGGCTAAAGTGGTTGCTCATTTGCTGCATGTAGAAACTGATGCCGCTTTCGGCTTAGCGCCAGCCACGGCCTCCTTCATTCGGGGGCAATAACATGTGCTCTGTTTCTTGGTTACTCGACAAACACGGCTATCATCTATTTTTTAACCGTGATGAACAAAAAAACCGCCCATTAGCGTTGCCACCTAAACAATACACGCAAGCTGGTGTTGAAGTGTTGATGCCGATTGATCCTGCTGGTGGAGGCAGTTGGATCAGCCTTAATGAATGCGGTTTGGCTTTGTGCTTGCTCAATAATTACCAAGGTAAAATCCCCCAAGGAGCCGATGCCGAACGCTTAGTGAGCCGCGGTCAATTGCTTAAGCATTTATCCAGTCAAGTCAGTGTCGAGAAGGTTATCCAAGCGTTTACACAGCTTAATCTTCAGCAATTTGCACCATTCACTTTGCTTGCTTTCGACCCTAATTTAACTGATGTACAAGGCAATGTAATGGCTCTGGCGTGGAATGGTGAACAGAGCCAAATCGCGGTGACGCAATCGCCTCTATTTTCATCCAGTGTCGATTTAGAACAGGTGCAACACTACCGCTCGCAGCTCTATCAAGCTTTAATCGCCGAGGAAGATAGCGTGCAACAGCGACTAAAATTTCACGCACACCACCATGAGGCCCATCCACATTGGGCACCCTGTATGCATCGTCAAGATGCGCACACCGTTAGCTTTACCTATTTACGCGTCACACAACAGCAGCAGTATATGACCTATATCTCAGGTTCACCTTGCTTACAGCTCAGTGAGACATCACTCCACCAGCAGCGTGATGAGATCGACAAAACCACTCCTTGGGTCGCCAATTTATGAGGAATCAACAATGAAACGTTTACTAGGACTATTACTGCTGTTTGTCAGCAGCGTGAGCCTCGCTGAGGATGAAATTTACACCAGCTTTCTGAGCAATAAAGCGCTGAGTGGCTATGACACCGTCGCCTACTTCACCGAAGGAGAGCCAGTAAAAGGCTCCTCCGATTTTTCGACCCTTTATAAAAATGCGCAGTGGTATTTCTCTTCACAAGAGAACCTTGAACTGTTTCTGAATAACCCTAACCAATATGCGCCGCAATATGGCGGCTACTGTGCTTGGGCCGTCTCTGAAAAGAACGATTTTGCTCCGGGAGATCCCAATCAATGGGCGATTGTCGACGGCAAGCTCTATCTCAATTACGACAAAAAGATCAAAACATTATGGGATGCCAACCAAGCGGTGCACATCCAACAAGCCGATAAAAATTGGCCCAATTTAATTAAGTAGTAGGAGCCACACCATGACGTTTAAAGCTAGCCAGCATCTCCCCTCACTCTTGATTGCGTTTGTTTTTATTCAATCGCTTGTCTTTAAGTTTTCCGGCTCTTACGAAACCCACTATATTTTTGGCACCTTAGGTGCGTGGTCTGGCCTCGGTTGGTTTGCTGTGTATGGCGGATATTTAATCGGAACGGCTGAACTGATAGCCTCTATTTTGCTGTTTAGCCGCTGGCATGGCCTTGGTGCACTGATGAGCGTCGGCATTATGAGTGGTGCGATTTTCTTTCATTTATTTACGCCTCTTGGCATTGTGATGCCAGAGTTTAACCAAGTAGGAGAAGTGGTCGGCAATGATAGCGGCCTGTTATTTGCGATGGCTTGTCTTGTTTGGTTGTGTGCGGCTTTTTTGGTGCGACGAGATCTCAAAAACGGTGATGGTTTATTGCACCAGTGGCTGAATAAAGGAGTGTAATTATGCTAGCCAGTCCTTTTCGTTTACCACGACACACTCCATTTGGCGTCGCAGAATCGATTGTTGAATGGGCCTCTGGGCTTGCAACACTGGATAAACTGTATCAGCAGCGTCCTGCCAAACCCTCTTGCTTTGAGTTTATGCGCTACACGCTAGCGGCACTCAATATCGAATATCGCCTTGCTTTGGGCAGCATCGATAACATTCCACAAACAGGCCCAGTGGTGATCGTCGCTAACCACCCGCTGGGCGCAATTGAAGGGGTGATATTAGCCGATTTAATTGGTTCAGTACGCACCGATATTAAAGTGCTGGCGAATCAGTTGCTAAAGCGCCTGCCTGAAATTAGTGAACTCTTTATCGGTGTCGATGTGTTCAATAGCAAAAGTGCTCGCAGCACCAATGCGCAAGCTATTCGAGATGCGAATCTTCATTTGGCTCAAGGTGGCTTATTGATTATCTTCCCTGCTGGTGAGGTATCTACTTACCCCAAAGGATCGCAAACACTGTCGGATATCGAATGGAGTCAATCCGTCGCCAAATTTGTTAAACGCGCCCAAGCCACCACCGTCCCAATCTTTATTAATGGTAAAAATAGCACTCTGTTTTATCAAGCGGGGCGAATTCATCCACTACTGCGAACGGCATTGCTCGGCCGCGAGCTACTGAATAAGCAGGCGCACAACATTGAAATTTCCATCGGCAATCCCATCCCCTATTCTGAAGTGAAAGCATTTGAACAGGAACGAGACATTGTTCATTATCTGCGTCTCAATACCTATTTAATGAGTGCAGCACCCACTGCAACGCCATCCTCACCAGAGTTAGTGACATCGCCCCTTCCTATTATTGATGCGCTTATTGTAGAGAAGCTTGAGCAAGATCTCGCCGCGCTGCCAAGCGAAAGCAAGCTCTTAGAGCAAGGTGATTGGATTGTCTATTGCGCCGCAAGCGAGCAGTTACCCCACATACTGCAAGAGATTGGTCGAATTCGTGAAGAGAGTTTTCGCGCCGTAGGTGAAGGAAGCGGCTTAGCTTGTGATCTTGATGAGTATGATCGCCATTACTACCAGCTCTTTGTTTGGCACAAGAAAGACCGTCAAATTGTTGGAGCTTATCGATTGGGGTTAGTGGATAAACTGATAGCGAAGCAAGGGTTAGCAGGGCTCTATTCCCGTAGCTTATTTCAGTATGATGAAGCCTTCATCAACACACTCGATACCAGTATTGAGCTAGGCCGCTCGGTGGTTTCCTCGAAATACCAGCGCAACCTCAACTCACTGTTAATGCTGTGGAAAGGTATTGCTGCGTTTGTCGCGCGTCATCCACAATATACGCACTTGTTTGGCCCAGTAAGCATTAGCAACGATTACAGCCACACCGCGCGACAATTAATGGCCGCCACACTCTCTATTCATCATTATGATCATGAAAAGGCAACCTTGGTTTCACCTTCCACTCCACTACGGAGCAATGGGAACACATTTTGGCAAACCAACTTGCTCTCCTCTTTGGCAAGCATTTCTCTGCTGTCGAAAGTGTTAGCAAAAATGGAAAATGGCAAGGGCCTTCCTGTATTGCTGCGCCAATATTTAGGGATGAATGGCAAGCTCGTCTGTTTTAATGTCGACCCCGCGTTTAACAATGCGTTAGATGGCTTAATTGTAGTGAACTTGAAACAAGTTCCGCTGCATACACTGGCAAAATACATGGGTAAGGAGCAAGCCAGCGCTTATTTGAATTCGACACCTTTCAGTTCAAAGCCCTCATAAACGCAAAAGCCAGCGAGTTGTTCGCTGGCTTTAATTCTAAATGAAGGGGCTTATTTTAGAAGGCGTGCTCTAAATTGGCGTCCTTTCATCTTACCGCTTTCCATTTTCTTCAGTGCTTTTTTCGCCACCGATTTATGGACTGCAACGTAGCTGCGCATCGGTAACATGTTAATTTTACCGACATATTGACCGTCAATACCGTCGTTACTGGTCAACGCCCCTAGAATATCTCCCGGGCGCACTTTCTGCTTTTTACCGCCATCAATCTGGATAGTGACCATATTGGCTTGATAAGGCGCGTTGTTTAGCGCACTGGCATCAGGCAATTTAGCAGGTTCGATGGGCATATCCATATATTCATCAATCATCGCCACTCGGTGCATTTCACTGTCACTGAAGAAGCTAAAGGCTAAACCTTTACTGCCCGCTCGGCCAGTACGCCCAATGCGGTGCACGTGCACTTCAGGATCACGTGATAACTCAAAGTTAAATACCGCATCTAAGTTATCGACATCAAGGCCACGTGCCGCCACATCGGTTGCAACTAAAATGGAGATACTTTTATTAGCAAACTGCACCAAAGCTTGGTCACGGTCACGCTGCTCTAAATCACCATGCAGTTCCACCACACTAAAGCCCTTGTGATGTAGATCTTCAGCAACACTTTGTACTTCTTTCTTTGTATTACAGAACACCACGGCAGATTCAGGCTGATGGTGTAAAAGCAGCAGTTCTAACGCGCGATCACGCGCCTCTGTACCCTCTACTTTATAAAAATATTGCTGAATGCTGGACGTATCATGGGTGGATTCAACTTTGACCATTTCAGGCTCACGCATAATCCGCTGCGCAATTTGTTTGATTTGATTTGGGAACGTAGCACTAAACAGCAATGTTTGACGGCTGGTTGGCGTTTCATTGATGATCGCATCCAGCGCTTCTTGGAAACCCATTTCGAGCATTCGGTCCGCTTCATCAAGCACTAACGTATTGAGTTCAGAGAGATCGATACGACCTTTGTCTAAATGGTCAAGAATACGCCCCGGAGTACCAACCAAAATATGTGCACCGTGCTCTAACGAACCAATTTGTGGACCTATTGGCATGCCGCCACACAAGGTGAGCACTTTAATATTATGAATGGCGCGGCCGAGTGTACGAATATCCGTTGCGACTTGATCGGCTAACTCCCGCGTTGGGCATAGCACCAAAGCTTGAACGCGAAAACGCTTAACGTTGAGGTTAGATAATACGCCTAAACCAAACGCTGCTGTTTTTCCTGAGCCTGTTTTTCCTTGGCCAATCACATCCTTACCCGCCAAAATGGTTGGCAAGCTTAACGCCTGAATCGGCGTCATCTTGGTGTATCCCAAAGTATCGAGGTTAGAAAGAAGTTCTGGTTGTAGATTTACCGTTGAAAAAGAGAGATTACTCAAGAGACCGTCCTTTCGTTAGACGAAAATTAAACGCCTATTATCGTTATTTAACCTCGTGTGGCTAGTGAATCTTTATTTATCATTCATCAAGTTTGTAGCTCACTCTTAACCTTTGTTAATGAATCATGCACTTAAGCTTGATAGAGTAACGACATCCATTTTTAAAGGGGCACTACGATGATTACTTGGCACTGTCTTTCATTCTCACAATTAACCACTCATCAACTTTATGCGCTACTTAAACTGCGCGTCGATGTCTTTGTGGTCGAACAAACCTGTCCTTACCCTGAATTGGATAATAAGGATATTCAGCCGGGTGTTTTTCATTTAATTGGTGAACAGGATCAGCAGATTGTTGCCTGCGCGCGCTTACTCCCTGCGGGGATTAGCTACCCAAGTGTCAGTATTGGTCGCATTGCAACCCAAAAAGAAGCGAGAGGAAATGGCCTTGGACACCAATTAATGCAGCAAGCATTAGCCGAATGCCAGAAGCTGTGGCCCAATCAAGATATTGAAATTGGTGCACAGCACTATCTTGCTAGCTTCTATCAAAGTTATGGTTTTCAACAAACGTCGGCGATGTATCTAGAAGATGATATCCCGCATATCGACATGCAGCTCAGCAAGTAAATAACCCTCTTGATCAAAGCGTGTTATTTACTACGGCCAAATCCGCCATCTGAGCGCCTGAAAAACATCACTGATTGATCGTTTTTCTCAAGTTGCAGGATATCGAGTTGCCCATCAGCCGCGAGTTTGAAGCGAACTAATTGGCCTTGGGTAATTTGGCTGAGCGGTTTGTCACTGCCTTCAATTTTGACTAAGGCATTAAGATCAGACATCGGTAAATCATTTGCCCGAAAAACCTGCGACAAAGTGTCCCCGTTTTTAACAGTGTACTCTCGCCAGAACTCAGATTTACGATCGGTTTGTTGAGGCGTTTTTTGTTCACTCAACCCAACCGTATTAATGCTGATTTCCACACGCTCATTACTTTTCGGTAGAGCGGCCTGCTCTGTTCGCTCAGGAAAAGGAATAATAATGAGCAAACACACTACTGGAACGATCGCTAATAAAGCGCGCTGGTGAAGCTTAGGCAGCGCCAGCCAAACTGTGCGAACACGTAAAATAAGGCCACGCCAATCGAATGCATGCCACTTCTGTTGGATAAACGCTAAATAATCAGTTTGCGGTTTCTTCTTGTGACGACGATTCATCTTAACCCGTCTCCTTTTCTGTCGAGCTACAGTATAAAAACTCAAGAGGGATCAGTATAGAGCCAAGGTGGCGATAACGTAAACGTTGACACAATCTTGAACATTTTTCTTTGGGATCTGCGATTTGTCACAACCTGAAGGTTCAATATTGGATATTTCCCATTAGCATTTCATCCCATGCTTGAAACTGATATCCTTTGGACTTGTTTATTTACATAAAAAGAGTGACTGTTTATGTCTGAAGTAAAATTTGACACTGTAGAGCAAAAAGCAAGCTACGGTATCGGTCTACAAATGGGCCAACAACTTGCGGGTAGTGGTCTAGAAGGACTTAACGTTGACGCCATCGCCGCAGGTATCGCAACCGCATTAGTAGGCGACATGCCATCAATTGAAATTGATGAAATCAATAATGCACTGCAAGAGTTGCACATGCGTGCAGAATCTCTGCGCCAAGAAGCTGCCAAAGCAGCCGCAGCCGACGGTGAAGTATTCTTAACAGATAACGCACTACGCCCTGAAGTGACCGTTCTTGAATCTGGTCTACAGTACGAAATTCTTACAGAAGGTACGGGGGATATCCCGACATCTGACAAGCAAGTACGTGTTCATTACCACGGTGAATTGACTGACGGTACAGTATTTGATAGCTCTGTATCTCGCGGTCAACCAGCTGAATTCCCAGTAACAGGTGTAATCAAAGGTTGGGTAGAAGCACTACAACTGATGCCTGTGGGTTCAAAATGGAAACTCTATATTCCACAAGATCTTGCCTACGGTGAGCGTGGCGCTGGCGCTGCAATTCCTCCTTTTGCAGCTCTAGTATTTGAAGTAGAGCTACTCGATATTCTATAAATAGAATTGATAGTGAGAAGGTTGGCATTCGCTGACCTTTTTTTATTAGTATTTCTTACTTAGCATCTATCAAAAACGACACTACGCATAATTATCTGGTTAGCCTGTGTTCAAAGATAAAATCTACGCATACAAAAAAGCCGAGTATTACTACTCGGCTTTTTTAATTATACGAACTGATTACTCAGCAGCAGCTTCTACAGCTACTTCTGGGCGATCGACAAGCTCAATGTATGCCATTGGAGCTTTATCACCAGTACGGAAACCGCACTTTAGGATACGTGTGTAGCCGCCTTGGCGAGCTGCAAAACGTGGACCTAGTTCGTTAAATAGTTTTGCCACAACTTCGTTATCACGAGTGCGAGCAAATGCTAGACGACGGTTTGCAACACTGTCAGTCTTAGCTAGTGTAATCAAAGGCTCAACGACGCGACGTAGCTCTTTTGCTTTTGGCAAAGTAGTCTTGATAACTTCATGACGTACTAGAGAGCTAGCCATGTTGCTGAACATCGCTTTGCGATGACTGCTGTTGCGGTTGAGTTGACGACCACTCTTACGATGGCGCATGACCTAATCCTTCTAACTAGTATCGATTAATCTTCAGCGATAGACGCTGGCGGCCAGTTCTCTAGGCGCATGCCCAAAGATAGACCACGTGATGCAAGCACGTCTTTAATCTCTGTAAGAGATTTCTTACCAAGGTTTGGCGTTTTAAGTAGCTCAACCTCAGTGCGCTGTACTAGATCACCGATGTAGTGAATCGCTTCTGCTTTCAAACAGTTAGCAGAGCGAACTGTTAGTTCAAGATCGTCTACAGGACGCAGTAGGATTGGATCGAATTCTGGCTTCTCTTCCTTCTCCTCAGGTACACGTACATCACGAAGATCTACGAACGCATCCAATTGTTCAGCAAGAATAGTTGCTGCACGACGGATTGCTTCCTCAGGTTCTAGAGTACCGTTCGTTTCCATATCGATAACGAGCTTATCTAAATCAGTACGTTGTTCTACGCGAGCGGCTTCCACAGAGTAGGCAATTTTGTCTACTGGGCTGTAAGTAGCATCTACAAGTAGACGACCGATTGGACGCTCATCTTCTTCAGTATGGATACGAGCTGAAGCTGGAACATAACCACGACCACGTTCTACTTTGATACGCATAGCGATCTCAGCGTTGTCATCCGTTAGATGACAAATCACGTGCTCAGGGTTAGTGATCTCTACATCACCATCATGGGTGATGTCACCTGCAACAACAGGGCCCGAGCCTGATTTGTTCAGCGTAATGAACACTTCATCTTTGCCTTCGGCAACGCGAACAGCCAAACCTTTTAGGTTCAGAAGGATCTCAAGGATATCTTCTTGAATGCCTTCTTTGGTGCTGTACTCGTGTAGTACGCCTTCAATCTCCACTTCAGTTACAGCACAACCTGGCATTGAAGATAGAAGAATACGGCGAAGTGCATTACCCAGAGTATGGCCGAAACCACGCTCTAACGGCTCAAGAGTTACTTTTGCGTGTGTCGTGCTAATCTGTTCGATATCAACAAGACGTGGCTTAAGAAATTCTGTTACAGAACCCTGCATTGTGTCCTCTCTTTAGTTTAACCTTACTTAGAGTAAAGCTCGACGATCAATTGTTCGTTGATGTCAGCTGACAGGTCAGAACGCTCAGGCATACGCTTGAATGTACCTTCCATTTGGCCGCCATCTACTTCAATCCAAGTTGGTTTTTCGCGTTGTTCAGCAACTTCTAGAGCTGCTTTAATGCGAGATTGCTTTTTAGCTTTCTCACGGATTGCAACAACGTCGTTAACCGCAACATTGAAAGAAGGAACGTTTACAACTTTACCGTTAACTAGGATAGCTTTGTGGCTTACTAGCTGACGTGCTTCTGCGCGAGTAGCGCCAAAGCCCATGCGGTAAACTACGTTATCAAGACGACCTTCAAGAAGCTGAAGTAGGTTTTCACCAGTATTGCCTTTAAGACGTGCAGCTTCTTTGTAGTAGTTACGGAATTGTTTTTCTAGAACGCCATAAATACGACGAACTTTTTGCTTCTCACGAAGCTGAACACCGTACTCAGATAGACGACCGCGACGAGCGCCGTGTACACCTGGTGCGTTGTCAATTTTACACTTGGTATCAATCGCACGAATGCCTGACTTAAGGAACAAGTCAGTACCTTCGCGGCGGCTAAGCTTCAGCTTAGGACCCAAATATCTTGCCATGATCTTTCTCCAATCTTCCTAGAAACGTTATACGCGGCGTTTCTTAGGTGGACGACAACCGTTATGAGGGATTGGTGTCGCATCAACAATGTTAGTGATACGGAAACCAGCAGCGTTCAGTGCGCGAACAGTTGATTCACGACCTGGACCTGGACCCTTAACCATAACCTCTAGGTTCTTAAGGCCGTATTCTTTAGCCATTTCAGCACAACGCTCAGCAGCAACCTGTGCAGCGAACGGAGTAGACTTACGAGAACCGCGGAAACCAGAACCACCAGCAGTTGCCCAAGCTAGAGCATTACCTTGACGGTCTGTGATAGTTACGATTGTGTTATTGAAAGATGCATGGATGTGCGCTACGCCATCAGCAACTTGCTTGCGTACACGCTTACGTGCGCGAGTTGGTTGTTTTGCCATTGTACTCTATACCCTTCCGACTATTTCTTGATCGGTTTACGCGGACCCTTACGGGTACGAGCGTTGGTTTTAGTACGCTGTCCACGTAGTGGTAGACTGCGACGATGACGAAGACCACGGTAACAGCCAAGGTCCATAAGACGCTTGATGTTCATGGAAACTTCACGACGAAGATCACCCTCTACAGTGTATTTAGCTACACCATCACGCAGTAGATCGATCTGCTCTTCAGTTAGTTCACTGATCTTAACACTTTCAGCAATACCCAAATCAGCTAAGATAGCTTTCGAACGGGTCTTACCGATGCCGTAGATTGCAGTTAATGCAATTACAGCATGCTTCTGATCAGGAATGTTAATGCCTGCTATACGGGCCACTATTCACTCCTAGTACTTATATAAGAAATTATCCGCAGCAAAGCCCGTCGAGGATACGCTGCGGCATACTACTTCTTTTGCACACAAAAGGTAGGCCGAGGAATATACTCGACCGACCTTTATATTTCAAGTAAAAATTTCTGCTAATTAGCCTTGGCGCTGCTTGTGCTTTGGCTCACTGCAAATCACGCGAACGACACCGTTACGCTTGATTACTTTACAGTTACGACAGATTTTTTTAACGGAAGCACGAACTTTCATTGCTAAACTCCGTAAGTGAAATCTGAATTAACGGCCGTAGCCCTTCAGATTTGCTTTTTTCAACACAGAATCATACTGTTGGGACATCATATGAGTCTGTACCTGTGCCATAAAGTCCATAATCACAACCACTACGATAAGTAGTGATGTGCCGCCGAAGTAGAAACGTACGTTCCACGCGACCATCATGAACTCGGGAATCAGACAGATAAAGGTAATGTAGAGAGCGCCTGCTAAGGTTAGTCTGGTCATTACTTTATCAATGTATCTCGCTGTCTGCTCACCTGGGCGGATGCCGGGTACGAACGCACCGGACTTCTTCAAGTTATCCGCTGTTTCACGAGGGTTAAACACCAACGCAGTGTAAAAGAAACAGAAGAAAATAATCGCTGCTGCATAAAGCATAACGTACAGAGGTTGACCAGGGCTAAGAGCCAAAGACACATCAGTTAACCAACCGAATGTGCTGCTCTCACCATTTTGACCAAACCACTGAGCTAATGTTCCTGGGAACAAAATAATACTCGATGCAAAAATTGCAGGTATTACACCCGCCATATTAATTTTCAATGGCAAGTGAGTACTTTGCGCTGCAAACACTTTACGACCTTGTTGACGCTTTGCATAGTTAACGACAATACGACGCTGACCACGCTCCATGAAAACAACGAAATAAATTACAGCAAAAGAAAGTACCGCAATTAACAACAGAAGAAGCACATGCAATTCACCTTGACGCGCTTGCTCAATCGTTTGTCCGATTGCCGAAGGCAATCCAGCAACAATACCTGCAAAAATCAAAATGGAAATACCATTTCCTATTCCACGCTCAGTAATTTGTTCACCTAACCACATTAAGAACATGGTGCCAGTTACTAAACTCACGGTAGCAATCAGGGTAAACATGGTTTGGTCGATAACAACCAGATTGTTGACCATGTTTGGTAAGCCTGTTGCGATACCAATAGCTTGGAATATTGCAAGTACAAGCGTGCCATAACGCGTATATTGGCTAATCTTACGACGCCCTGCCTCACCCTCTTTCTTGAGTTCGGCTAACGCTGGATGAACTACAGTTAGCAATTGGACAACAATTGACGCCGAAATATACGGCATGATGCCCAATGCTAAGATAGATGCACGCGAAAGAGCACCACCGGAGAACATGTTAAACATTTCAACGATGGTACCTTTTTGCTGTTCGAACAAATCGGCAAGTACAGCTGCGTCAATACCAGGAATCGGCACAAAAGAACCGGCTCGGAATACTAAAAGTGCACCAATTACGAATAATAAGCGCGACTTTAGCTCACTTAAGCCGCTCTGAGCACTACGAAAATCTTGTCCTGGTTTCTTAGCCATCTGTACCTCGTTCCTCGAGATTATTCCTCGATTTTACCGCCTGCAGCTTCGATTGCAGCTTTAGCGCCTTTAGTCACGCGAAGACCTTTCACAGTCACTGCTTTGCTAATCTCACCAGAAAGAACAACTTTAACATTTTCGATGTTCTTAGTGATTAGGTTAGCTGCTTTCAAGCTGTTTAGATCGACCACGTCACCCGTAACTTTCGCTAGCTCAGCTAGACGAATTTCAGCAGACACTAGGCTCTTACGAGAAGTGAAACCGAATTTAGGTAGACGTTGTTTTAGAGGCATTTGACCGCCTTCAAAACCTGGACGAACTGTACCGCCAGAACGTGACTTTTGACCTTTGTGACCGCGGCCACCTGTTTTACCAAGGCCAGAACCGATACCACGGCCTAGACGCTTAGGAGCGTGCTTAGAGCCAGCAGCCGGTGATAGAGTATTCAAACGCATTCTGATTACTCCTCAACTTTAACCATGTAGTAAACCTTGTTGATCATACCGCGTACACACGGTGTATCTTCAAGTTCTACTGTATGGTTGATACGACGAAGGCCTAGACCACGCAAAGTAGCTTTGTGCTTTGGTAGACGACCAATTGAGCTTTTAGTTTGAGTTACTTTAATAGTTGCCATGGTGCTTACTCCGAAATCGCTTCAACAGTGAGACCACGTTTAGCTGCAACCATTTCTGGTGACTTCACATCTACTAGACCAGCAACTGTTGCACGAACAACGTTGATTGGGTTAGTAGAACCGTACGCTTTCGCAAGTACGTTATGTACACCGGCAACTTCTAGTACAGCACGCATCGCACCACCGGCGATAACACCTGTACCTTCTGCAGCTGGCTGCATGTAAACTTTAGAGCCCGAGTGACGACCTTTCACCGCGTGGTGAAGAGTGCCTTCGTTAAGAGCGATAGTAACCATGTTACGACGCGCTTTTTCCATTGCTTTTTGAATCGCTGCAGGTACTTCACGAGCTTTGCCGTATCCGAAACCTACGCGACCATTACCGTCACCAACTACAGTTAGTGCAGTAAAGCTCATGATTCGACCACCTTTAACCGTTTTAGAAACACGGTTAACTGCGATTAATTTTTCTTGCAAATCACTAGCTTGTTGTTGTTCTTTAGCCATCTTCCAACCCTACCTTAGAATTTCAGACCAGCTTCGCGAGCAGATTCTGCTAGCGCCGCTACTCGACCGTGGTATTGGAAACCAGAACGATCAAACGCAACAGCTGATACGCCTTTTTCAAGAGCGCGTTCTGCAATAGCTTTACCTACCGCTTTAGCTGCGTCTACGTTACCGGTGTTCTTAACTAGCTCACGGATCGCTTTTTCTACAGTAGAAGCTGCTGCGATAACCTCAGAGCCGTTTGATGCGATAACCTGAGCGTACACGTGACGAGGAGTACGGTGTACTACTAGGCGAGTTGCACCCAGTTCAGCAATCTTACGACGTGCGCGTGTAGCACGACGGATGCGAGATGCTTTCTTATCCATAGTGTTACCTTACTTCTTCTTAGCTTCTTTACTACGCACATTTTCATCTGCGTAACGGACGCCTTTACCTTTATAAGGTTCTGGCTCACGGTAAGAACGGATGTCAGCCGCAACTTGACCCACTACTTGCTTATCGCAACCAGTTAGGACAATTTCAGTTTGGCTAGGACATTCAGCATTGATACCCGCTGGTAGTTCATGCTCTACAGGGTGTGAGAAGCCTAAAGTAAGACTTACTGAGTTGCCTTTAATAGCAGCACGGTAACCAACACCTTTAAGAACAAGCTTCTTAGTAAAGCCTGCAGTAACACCAACAACCATGTTGTTTACTAGTGCACGAGCAGTACCTGCTTGTGCCCAAGCGTTAGCAACACCTTCACGAGGACCGAAAGTAAGGTTGTTTTCTTCCTGTGCAATAACTACGCCTTTATTCAGGACGCGAGTCAGCTCACCTTTACCACCTTTTACAGTGATTTCTTGGCCGTTTAGTTTCACCTCTACGCCAGCTGGAATAGCGACAGGTGCTTTAGCAACACGAGACATATCCTACTCCTTACGCTACGTAGCAAATGATTTCACCGCCAAGACCTGCTTTGCGAGCAGCACGGTCAGACATCAGACCCTTGGAAGTGGACACCACAGCAACACCCATACCGCCCATCACTGTTGGTAACGCGTCTTTTTTCTTATAAACGCGTAGACCAGGACGTGAAACACGTTGGATTTGCTCGATTACTGGTTTAGCTTGGAAGTACTTAAGAGTAACTT
Organism: Vibrio sp. V12_P9A6T4; assembly: GCF_963874835.1. Taxonomy (NCBI): domain Bacteria; kingdom Pseudomonadati; phylum Pseudomonadota; class Gammaproteobacteria; order Vibrionales; family Vibrionaceae; genus Vibrio; species Vibrio sp. V12_P9A6T4. The sequence goes on from NZ_CAWNJO010000011.1 coordinate 16,360, forward strand.
CTAGCTCAGGTTTTACTTCGCCTTCAACAGCGAAATCTGCGATATAACCTTCAGCTTTTAGCAGTGCAGCAATTGCAACTTTAAGCTTTGAAGAAGGCATTTTTACAGCAACTTTATTTGCTGCCTGACCGTTACGAATGCGGGTCAGCATATCCGAAATCGGATCTTGCATGCTCATAAGATTTACTCCAAATGATTAAGTGGCAATTACCAGCTAGCCTTACGAAGTCCAGGAATCTCGCCTTTCATGCAAGCTTCGCGAACTTTGATGCGGCTTAGACCGAACTTACGTAGGAAACCGTGTGGACGACCAGTTTGGTTGCAACGGTTGCGCTGACGTGAAGCACTTGAATCACGTGGAAGAGCTTGCAGTTTAAGAACTGCGTTCCAACGATCTTCTTCAGATGCGTTTACATCGCTGATGGTAGCTTTTAGCATTGCACGCTTTTCTGCGAACTTAGCTACTAGCTTTGCACGTTTTACTTCACGTGCTTTCATTGATTGTTTAGCCATAACAGTAACCCTTCACCTTACTTACGGAATGGGAAGTTAAAGGCAGCCAGCAGAGCACGGCCTTCCTCATCGGTACCAGCAGAAGTCGTGATAGTGATATCAAGACCGCGTACACGATCGACTTTATCGTAGTCGATTTCTGGGAAGATGATTTGCTCGCGAACGCCCATGCTGTAGTTACCGCGTCCGTCAAAAGACTTAGCGCTAACACCACGGAAGTCACGTACACGTGGAAGTGCAATAGAGATTAAACGCTCTAAAAAATCCCACATACGTTCGCCACGCAAGGTTACTTTACAACCAATTGGGTAGCCTTCACGAATTTTGAAACCTGCAACAGATTTACGAGCTTTAGTGATCAGTGGTTTTTGACCAGAGATCGTAGCCATATCAGCTGCTGCATTTTCTAATAGTTTCTTATCGTTGATAGCTTCACCAACGCCCATGTTTAGGGTGATTTTATCAATCCTAGGGACTTGCATGACGCTTGTGTAACCGAACTGTTTGGTCAGTTCAGTCACTACAGACGACTTGTAGTAATCATGCAGTTTCGCCATAGTAGAACTCCAAATTACTTCTAATTAGTTAGAAACGATTTCACCGTTAGATTTGAAGAAACGAACTTTTTTGCCGTCTTCAAAACGGAAACCGATACGGTCCGCTTTACCAGTTGCTGCGTTAAAGATTGCAACGTTAGAAGCATCAATAGCTGCTTCTTGTTCAACGATGCCACCTTGTTGACCTAGAGCCGGAACCGGCTTTTGGTGTTTCTTAACAAGGTTGATACCTTCAACGATAACTTTACCAGTTACGAGAACCTTAGTTACTTTACCTTTCTTGCCTTTATCTTTACCAGCAAGAACGATTACTTCGTCATTACGACGGATTTTAGCTGCCATGTGTGCCGCTCCTTACAGAACTTCAGGTGCTAGTGACACGATTTTCATAAATTTCGCATTGCGAAGTTCACGAGTCACTGGACCAAAGATACGTGTACCGATAGGTTGCTCTGTATTATTGTTCAACAATACGCAAGCATTACGGTCGAAGCGAATGACAGAACCGTCTGGACGACGTACGCCTTTACGGGTGCGAACTACCACCGCCTTCAGTACATCACCTTTTTTAACTTTACCGCGAGGAATTGCTTCCTTCACTGTAACTTTGATGATGTCACCGATATGTGCATAACGGCGGTGAGAGCCACCCAGAACCTTAATACACATTACCTTGCGCGCGCCTGAGTTATCAGCTGCATCAAGTGTACTTTGCATTTGGATCATTGTTAGTGCTCCGCTAAATATTAAAACTAGACCCTCTCGGGTCGGGCTGCCTCTTTAAAAGGGACGCGAATTGTACCACCCTTTCCTAAGATTGGGTAGACAAAAAATAAACGGCTCCAAAAAAACTTTGGAGCCGTTTAAAATCATAGAATAACGATGATTACATCTTCGCTTTTTCTATAACTTTAACCAATGTCCAAGACTTAGTCTTAGACAGAGGACGACACTCACGAATCTCAACGGTATCGCCTAGGCCACACTCGTTGTTTTCGTCATGTGCGTGTACTTTAGTCGTACGCTTTACGAATTTACCGTAAATTGGGTGTTTCACCATGCGCTCGATAGCAACAGTGATAGATTTATCCATCTTGTCACTAATAACACGACCTAGTTGAGTACGAATTTTGTCGCTCATTATTCGCCTGCCTTCTCAGTCAAAACAGTTTTAACGCGTGCGATATCACGGCGTACAGCTTTCAAAGTATGAGTTTGCTGTAGTTGACCAGTTGCAGCTTGCATGCGCAAGTTGAACTGTTCACGTAGCAAATTCAGTAGCTCAGCGTTAAGCTCTTCAGCGCTTTTTGCGCGTAGATCTAGTGCTTTCATCACATCACCTGTTTAATTACGAATGTAGTTTTGAATGGCAGTTTACGAGCCGCTAGGCGGAACGCTTCACGTGCCAATTCTTCAGGTACACCGTCCATTTCGTACATAACCTTACCAGGTTGGATTTGGGCTACCCAGTACTCAACGTTACCTTTACCCTTACCTTGACGAACTTCTAGTGGTTTTTCAGTGATTGGCTTATCTGGGAACACACGGATCCAGATTTTACCTTGACGCTTAACGTGACGTGTCATTGCACGACGTGCCGCTTCGATCTGACGAGCAGTTAGACGACCACGTCCAACGGCTTTAAGACCAAATGTACCGAAGCTTACGTCAGTACCTTTAGCTAGACCGCGGTTGCGACCAGTATGAACCTTACGGAACTTAGTGCGTTTAGGTTGTAGCATCAGTCGACTCCTTACTTACGGCCTTTACGCTGCTTCTTAGGCTTGTCAGCCTTTGGCTCAACAGCGTTTGCAGCTGGCATACCACCAAGGATTTCACCCTTGAAGATCCAAACTTTAACGCCGATCACACCGTATTGAGTGTGAGCCGAAGAAGTTGCGTAATCAATGTCAGCACGTAGAGTGTGTAGAGGCACACGGCCTTCACGGTACCACTCAGAACGTGCAATTTCAGCGCCGCCAAGACGACCGCTTACTTCCACTTTGATACCTTTAGCGCCTAGACGCATAGCATTTTGTACCGCACGCTTCATAGCACGACGGAACATAACGCGACGCTCTAGTTGAGACGCGATGCTATCAGCCACTAATTGGCCGTCTAGCTCAGGCTTACGTACTTCAGCGATGTTAATTTGCGCTGGTACACCTGCAATTTTAGCTACAGCTGCGCGTAGCTTCTCAACGTCTTCACCTTTCTTACCGATAACAACGCCTGGGCGAGCAGTGTGGATAGTCACACGAATGCTCTTAGCAGGACGCTCGATAACGATGCGTGATAGAGACGCTTTTGAAAGTTCCTTAGTAAGGAACTGACGTACCTTGAAGTCGCCGTCTAGGTTGTCAGCGAAATCTTTGGTGTTAGCAAACCATGTAGCATTCCAAGGCTTAACGATGCCAAGACGAATACCATTAGGATGTACTTTCTGACCCATTGCTTACTCTCCTAGTCTCTTAGCGGTCTGCTACAACAACAGTGATGTGGCTTGAACGCTTCAAGATACGATCCGCACGGCCTTTTGCACGAGGCATAATACGCTTCATGACCGGGCCCTCATCTACGAAGATTTTAGCGACATTAAGATCGTCGATATCTGCACCTTCGTTGTGTTCTGCGTTAGCGATAGCTGACTCTAGAACTTTCTTAACTAATACAGCCGCTTTTTTGTTGCTGAAAGTTAGGATTTCAAGAGCCTGATCCACAGATTTACCACGGATTAGATCTGCAACTAAGCGAGCTTTCTGAGGAGAAATGCGAGCAAAGTTATGTTTAGCAATAGCTTCCATCATTTACTCCTTAGCGCTTCTTAGCTTTCTTATCCGCAGCGTGACCACGGTAAGTACGAGTTGGTGCGAATTCGCCCAGTTTGTGACCGATCATTTCATCAGTGACAAATACTGGAACGTGCTGACGACCATTATGGACAGCGATGGTCAAACCAATCATTGATGGAATGATCATTGAACGACGGGACCAAGTCTTAATAGGCTTTTTGTCTCCGCTTTCCACCGCTTTCTCTACCTTCTTCAGCAAGTGTAGGTCAATAAATGGACCTTTCTTGAGAGAACGTGGCATGGCTTATCCTCTTATATAGATTACTTATTACGACGACGTACGATGTACTTGTCGGTGCGTTTGTTGCTACGAGTCTTGAAGCCCTTAGTAGGCATACCCCAAGGAGATACTGGGTGACGACCACCAGATGTGCGGCCTTCACCACCACCGTGTGGGTGGTCAACCGGGTTCATTACTACACCACGTACAGTTGGACGTACGCCGCGCCAGCGTGAAGCACCAGCTTTACCTAGTTCACGTAGCATGTGCTCAGAGTTACCAACTTCACCGATTGTTGCACGGCCTTCAGAAAGTACTTTGCGCATTTCACCAGAACGTAGGCGGATAGTTGCATAAGTACCGTCGCGAGCGACAAGTTGAGCATATGCACCAGCCGAACGAGCTAGCTGTGCACCTTTACCAGGCTTAAGTTCAACACAGTGAATAGTAGAACCCACTGGGATGTTGCGCATTGGCAGAGTGTTACCTGCTTTAATTGGCGCATCAACACCAGACTGGATTGTATCACCAGCTTGAACACCTTTAGGTGCGATAATGTAACGACGCTCGCCGTCTGCGTACAGAACTAGAGCGATATTTGCGCTACGGTTTGGATCGTATTCTAGACGCTCAACTTTCGCTGGGATGCCATCTTTAGTACGTTTGAAGTCAACCAAACGATAGTGTTGCTTATGACCACCACCGATATGACGTACTGTGATACGACCGTTGTTGTTACGACCACCATTCTTAGAGTTTTTCTCTAGAAGAGGTGCGTATGGCTTACCCTTGTGTAGGTCAGCGTTAACAACTTTAACGACGTGACGACGACCAGGGGAAGTCGGCTTACATTTAACAATAGCCATTATTCAACTACTCCTGTTATTCCGCGCCGCCAACAAAGTCAAGATCTTGACCTTCTTTCAAAGTCACATACGCTTTTTTAACGTCGCTGCGGCGACCTTGGCGTAGACCTTGACGTTTGGTCTTACCCTTAGTGATAAGAGTATTTACAGACTTAACTTCAACTTCAAATAGCTTTTCTACAGCTGCTTTGATCTCTTTCTTAGTTGCATCTTTTGCTACTTTGAAAACGATAGTGTTCGCTTTCTCAGCAGTCATAGTTGCTTTTTCAGAGATGTGCGGTGCACGTAGAACTTTTAGTAGACGCTCTTCACTGATCATGCCAGCATCTCCTCAACTTGCTTAACTGCTTCTGCAGTCATTAGAACCTTGTCAAACGCAATTAGGCTAACTGGGTCAAGACCCGCTACGTCACGTGCGTCAACTTTATATAGGTTGCGAGCAGCTAAGAATAGATTCTCGTCTACTTCGCCAGTAACGATGAGTACATCGTTAAGCTCAAGTTCTTTAAGCTTAGCTAATAGCTCTTTAGTTTTTGGTGCTTCTACTGAGAAGTTATCAACAACGATTAAACGCTCTTGACGAACTAGTTCAGAAAGAATGCTCTTCATAGCACCGCGGTACATTTTTTTGTTTACTTTTTGGCTGTGATCTTGTGGTTTCGCAGCAAAAGTAACACCACCTGTACGCCAGATTGGGCTACGAATTGTACCAGCACGTGCACGGCCAGTACCTTTTTGACGCCATGGCTTAGCGCCACCGCCAGAAACTTCTGAACGTGTCTTTTGAGCACGAGTACCTTGACGAGCACCTGCTGCATACGCAACAACTACTTGATGTACAAGGGCTTCGTTGAACTCACGTCCGAAAGTAGTTTCGGAAACAGTTAGTGCGTTAGCACCTTTAACCATCAATTCCATTACTTACTCCTAGACGTTATGCTTTAATAGCTGGTTTGACGATCACGTTAGCGCCAGTTGCACCTGGTACTGCACCTTTAATAAGAAGCAGATTGCGCTCAGCGTCAACACGTACGATCTCTAGGTTTTGAGTCGTTACACGCTCAGCACCCATGTGACCTGCCATTTTTTTGCCTTTGAACACGCGACCTGGAGTTTGACATTGGCCAATTGAACCCGGTGCACGGTGAGACAAAGAGTTACCGTGAGTCATATCTTGGGTACGGAAATTCCAGCGCTTAACAGCACCTTGGAAACCTTTACCTTTAGATGTACCAGTAACGTCTACTTTTTTAACTTCGTTGAAAAGTTCTACATTTAGCTCAGTGCCAACTTCAAACTCTTCGCCGTTTTCTAAACGGAATTCCCAAAGACCGCGACCAGCTTCTACACCTGCTTTCGCAAAGTGACCAGCTTCTGGTTTAGTTACACGGTTGGCTTTCTTAGTACCAGTAGTTACCTGGATTGCTGCATAGCCGTCAGTCTCAAGAGTTTTCACTTGAGAAATACGGTTTGCTTCAACCTCAACAACAGTTACTGGGATAGAAACGCCTTCTTCAGTAAATACGCGGGTCATACCCACTTTACGTCCGACTAGACCAATCATTCTTCTAATCTCCCTTAACCTAGGCTGATTTGTACGTCAACGCCAGCAGCTAGATCTAGGCGCATCAGTGCATCAACAGTTTTATCTGTTGGCTCAACGATGTCGATTAGACGTTTGTGAGTACGAATTTCGTACTGATCACGAGCATCTTTGTTGACGTGTGGAGAGATAAGAACAGTGAAACGCTCTTTACGAGTAGGAAGTGGAATAGGACCACGAACCTGTGCGCCGGTACGCTTAGCTGTTTCAACGATTTCCGCTGTAGAAGCATCGATTAGTTTGTAATCGAACGCTTTTAGGCGGATACGGATACGTTGGTTCTGCATGAGACAGAGCTCCAATAATTAAAAATTACACAAACAATATCGCCACTCAAACTCGTTAAAACGAGAGAATGCCGATTGATTTATGTGAAACCGTAGTGCCAAAATTAGGCACATTGTCAGTTAATTTTCGATTAACTTTAATCTATTACTAAACGCAACAGAGCTAATTGTATTAACTGCGAACATAAGCTGAGTATACGTTACTAAACTAACAGCTAGGTCAGTTTACTCCTCACTGCTCATTGGTTCACAACTGGATTTAACCAGTGCGGTGCATTATACAGATCACCATTACACATGCAAGCGCTGTGTAGAAATTAAACTTATAAACTATCTATTTCTTCTTTCACTGAGGAAGTATAGAAGGGATAGAAAGATGAGGTGAGCACTCACGACCCTATCCTTTTATCCCTGTTGCACAATTATACAGCTTGGCGCTGTCTCACTGCTTCAAACAGACAGATCCCAGCCGCTACTGATACGTTTAGGCTAGAAACGGTGCCCGCCATCGGTATTTTGATCAGATCATCGCAGGTTTCGCGCGTTAAACGGCGCATACCATCCCCTTCAGCGCCCATAACAATCGCAAGGGGCCCTGTCAGTTTGGCTTGGTAAATGTCATGCGTCGCCTCACCGGCAGTGCCAACAAACCATACGCCTTGTTCTTGAAGGGCGCGCATGGTACGTGCAAGATTCGTCACTCGTACTAAAGGCACAGTTTCAGCAGCGCCACAAGCGACTTTGCTGACCGTTGCCGTCATTGGTGCTGACTTATCTTTCGGTACGATCACTGCAGCGACCCCGGCAGCATCGGCGTTACGTAAGCATGCGCCGAGATTATGCGGATCGGTAACACCATCCAAAACAAGTAATAGCGGTTGTTCATGCTGTGCGATGATTGCTTCTAAATCATGCTCATTAAGCTGTTTTGCTGGTTTTACACGAGCAATGATGCCCTGATGATTCGCCCCTTGAGCCTTGTCATCCAATGTTTTACGTCCCATCTGTTGAATAGAGACACCGCAATGTTGCAGTTCATTTAACAGTGGAAGCAGGCGATCATCTTGTCGCCCTTTCAGTACAAACGCTTCTATCAATCGCGCTGGATCTTTTTCAAGTACAGCGCTGACCGCGTGAATACCATAAATACATTCGTTACTCATGATTTACCCATTGATCGTTATTTACTAGCACGCGCTTTATTTGCTTTGGCCGCGGGTTTCTTTTTGCGTGCTTTTGTTGTTTTGCTTTTTTTTCGTTCAGGTTTTGAGCCTTCACTACTTTTTTCATCTGGGCGTTTAGTCGCTTCAACTAAAGGAGTTGCCTTTCCTTTACTTGACGTCACCTTCTTGCCACGTGCTTTCTCTCGTGCATCCGTTGCACGTTTCTTCGCTGTCTTGCCTTCTCCGCGCAGCTTACGGCTAGTGCCCACGATTTCAAAGTCAATTTGACGATCATCCAAGTTGACGGATAACACTTTGACTTTAACGGCGTCACCTAAGCGATAGATGTTGCCAAAACTTTCGCCGATCAATCGTTGTCCCACGGGATCAAATTGATAGTAGTCGTTCGCTAGCGTTGAAATATGGACCAATCCATCAATGTGCAACTCAGTTAAACGAACGAAGAAACCGAAACCTGTCACGTTGGCTATGACTCCATCAAGCTCTTCGCCTACATGATCTTGCATGTATTCACACTTGAGCCAATCAGATACTTCACGCGTCGCATCATCAGCACGGCGTTCTGTCATTGAACATTGCTGACCATAGAAGTCCATGTCATCAAAAGAGTAGTGATAACCACCTGTGGTTGTCCAACGGTCGGTGTGATTACCCGATTCTTTGGCAATCAAATATTTAATTGCGCGGTGCAATAGGAGATCAGGGTAGCGACGAATAGGTGAAGTAAAGTGCGCATAGCGTTTGAGCGCTAAACCAAAGTGACCACAGTTATCCGCGTTATACACAGCCTGCTTCATGGAACGCAGTAACATGGTTTGGATCAACTCTTTGTCTTGGCGCTCACCAATCTGTTTCATTAAGTTAGCGTAATCGGTTGGCGAAGGCTCTAGCCCACCCGCTAAGTTCAAACCAAGCTCGCCTAAGAAATCCCTAAAGCCGGTCAAGCGCTCTTCTCCCGGTGATTCATGGATACGGTACAGAGCGGGCTCTTTCGCTTTTTCCACCAGCGATGCTGAAGCAATATTAGCGAGGATCATGCACTCTTCGATTATTTTATGCGCATCATTACGTACAACAGGTTCAATGCTGTCGATTTTACGCTCAGCATTAAAAATAAACTTAGTTTCAATCGTTTCAAATTCGATACCGCCACGCTCATCACGCGCTGCTTTTAGCACCTTATACATCGAATAGAGTTCTTCAAGATGAGGAACCACGGCTTGATAACGTTCGCGTAGCTCTTCATCCCCTTCAAGAATGGCGTGTACTTTGTTGTAAGTTAAACGGGCATGAGAGTTCATCACGGCTTCGTAATGTTTGTAACCCGAAATTTTGCCCGTTGCAGAGACTGTCATCTCGCACACCATGCATAGACGGTCGACTTGTGGATTAAGTGAACAAAGACCGTTCGACAGTACTTCCGGTAGCATAGGGACGACTTGCGATGGGAAGTAAACTGAGTTACCACGGTTGATCGCTTCTTTATCAAGAGCCGTATCGGGGCGCACATAATAACTTACGTCAGCAATCGCAACCCAGAGACGCCAGCCACCACCTTTTTTGGCTTCGCAATAAACCGCGTCATCAAAGTCACGCGCGTCTTCACCATCAATAGTCACTAAAGGTAATTGACGCAAATCCACGCGCCCTTGCTTCGCCTCTTCTGGAACTTCTTCTCTCAGGTTTTCGACTTGCTTTAATACTTCTTGCGGCCACTCATGAGGGATCTGGTGAGTGCGAATCGCTATTTGTGTCTCCATACCGGGAGCCATATTTTCCCCAAGTACCTCAACAACCCTGCCTGTCATTCCTCTTGCTCTGGCACCACGATCGGTAATTTCAATCACCACCACGTTCCCCATGCGAGCTCCGCCTTTGTGCTCATTAGGGATCAAGATGTCTTGAGTGATGCGTGAATCATCGGGCACGACATAAGAGTAGCCATTTTCGAGGAAGAAACGCCCAACAAGTTGGGTTTTACGTTCTTCCAAAACTCGGACCAAACGCCCTTCTTTACGGCCTCTTTTATCCGTGCCTGTCGGTTGTACCAGCACGTAGTCGCCATGAATAATGGTACGCATTTGGTGATGAGGTAGCAAAACATCGTTATCTTTGCCAACGCTGCCATCAGGACGAACCCACCCATGACCATCTTTATGTCCGATTACGTGACCTTTGATCATTTCCAGTTTTTCTGGCAATGCATAGCATTGGCGACGAGTAAATACCAATTGGCCATCTCGCTCCATCGCACGCAAACGACGGCGTAGCCCTTCGTATTGCTCTTCACCAGACAAACCCAATGCCTCAAAAAGATCATTACGATTCATCGGTACATTGGCTTCGGTTAGAAATTCGAGGATGAATTCTCGGCTTGGAATTGGATTTTCGTAATTGCTAGATTCTCGATCCGCAAAAGGATCGTTATTGATAATTTCAGACATAGGCAGACCTGCTAAAGCAAGGAGAGATAGCCAGAGTATAACTGACTCACGGCAGAAGCTACAGCAGCGTATTGATTATTATAGGCTAATGCGTTAGAGGAAAAGCGTAGAAATGACTTCGCCCAACCGTGTGGGCGAAATAAGAAAAGCAATAATGAAGGCTACCAAAACGTATCTCTGCGCTTGGCTCGCGCAACCACATTTTGTGGCATTCGCTGCTCTAACCCCTGCCGGAGCATAGAGATCCGAGAATGTATTCTTTGATCGATAGTCACCGAATTATAGAGCCAGCGATAAGCATCTTCATAATCAAGCGGGCTGCCATAATCACGCAGCAAAAGCTCAGCTAGATGGATACGAGCATTAATATTGCCCATCGCAGCGGCTTCACGCAGATAGGGAATAGCTCGCTCTTTATCCTGCTGTACTAAAGTACCACGCGAATAATAACGCCCAAGCTGCTCTAACGCAGCGGGTAAACCTTGATGAGCTGCATTTTCCATATAGTACAAGCCAAGTTCGACATCTTGATCTACACAGACCCCCCACGCTAGCATATCTCCATACAAAAACTCGTAGGAAGGCAGGCTGATGCGAGTAGCACGCGCAACAATATCTTCTACCAATTGGCAGTTGTCGGCCTTGACTTGCTCTAAATGTTTATTTTGCTCAATTAACTTGATTAGTTCAGCTTCGGTGTAAATAGGGACTGGCTCACCCACTTCCGCCACGTTGGCATGACTCAAGGATGAGGTCAGCGCTAAAAACAATGAAGCTGCTACCGTTCGTAGCTTCATACCTGCACTCTTTATGTCTATCGATAGCCTTAAAATTATAGCCTCAGTTTCATCTAGGGCTGGGCTTGATAACTTTATCGACCAGTGCGGCAAACTCTTTAGACAAAATTTGCCGTTATTCGGCCATTTATTGCCACACCAAGGACAAAATATCATCAATACAGGTATAAAAAAACCGGCTCTGAAAGCCGGTTTTAAAAACGTTTATCAATCAACCATTAAACTGAAAATGGGTGAACCTTGATAATGGTTTCGTTACGATCTGGACCTGTAGAAACGATGTCAACAGGTACACCAGTCAACTCTTCAATACGTTTGATGTAATCAAGCGCCGCTTGTGGCAGGGCATCAATTGATTTAGCACCGAAGGTATTTTCAGACCAACCAGGCATAGTTTCGTAAATAGGTGTTACCGCTTCAAAAGCGTCAGCTGCCATTGGTGATACTTGAGCAATTGAGCCATCTGGCATTTGGTAACCCGTACAGATTTTTAGCTCTTCTAGACCATCAAGTACGTCAAGTTTAGTCAAGCAGAAGCCTGTGACTGAGTTAATTTGAATGGCGCGACGCATCGCTACCGCATCAAACCAACCACAACGGCGCTTACGGCCTGTTGTAGCACCAAACTCATGGCCTTTCGTGCCTAGGTGATTACCGATTTCATCATCCAATTCGGTTGGGAATGGACCTGCACCAACGCGAGTACAGTAAGCTTTCGCGATACCTAGAATATAACCTAGATGACGAGGGCCGAAACCAGAACCTGCAGCAACACCACCAGCAGTCGTGTTAGAAGACGTTACGTATGGGTATGTACCGTGGTCAATATCAAGCATAGTACCTTGCGCACCTTCGAACATGATTTTGTCGCCACGCTTACGCGCTGCATCAAGTTCATCGGTCACGTCGATCACCATCGAAGTCAGCAAATCAGCATAGCCTTGTGCTTGCTCAAGTACGGATTCGTAGCTTACTGGTTCAGCTTTGTAGAAATGCTCAAGTTGGAAGTTATGGAACTCCATCACTTCTTTTAGCTTTTCTGCAAATGAAGCCATATCGAACAAGTCACCAACGCGTAAACCACGACGAGCCACTTTGTCTTCATAAGCAGGACCGATACCACGACCTGTCGTACCAATTGCTTTTTTACCACGAGCCGTTTCACGAGCTTGGTCAAGCGCAATGTGGTAAGGAAGAATAAGTGGGCAAGCTTCAGAAATGAAAAGACGTTCGCGGACTGGAATACCACGCTCTTCTAGAGGCTTCATTTCATTGATTAGTGCGTCAGGTGAAAGCACAACACCGTTGCCGATGATGCATTTCACTTTATTGCGAAGAATGCCGGATGGAATTAAATGAAGAACGGTTTTTTCACCGTCAATGACCAAAGTGTGGCCTGCATTATGGCCGCCTTGGTAGCGAACCACGTATTTTGCATCTTCAGTTAAAAGGTCTACGATTTTACCTTTGCCTTCGTCACCCCATTGGGTGCCTAGAACGACTACGTTATTTCCCATCTTTCCAAGTCTGATTGCTAGTTAAAAAAGGATTCTAGCACCGAATCCTTTTCCTTGCAGTCCTTTTTTAAACACGAAAATGTCATAAAAATATAACTTAATAAATGATTCAGTTATTAGGCACGTAAGTTACTCATCCGAATATATTTTTACGATTAGCTCTCCTTGACGATCAACACAAGCACGGTACATACCGGAACTGTTCATTGCAAAATGAATGTCGCCTTGCGCATCAATGGCGATCAATCCACCCTCACCACCGAGCGTTTTAAGTTCACCCTGAATAATGGTTTCACATGCGGTATGAACATCTTCTTTTAAATAACGCATGCGAGCGGCAACGTCACTGGCAACCATTTTACGAATGAAATATTCCCCCATGCCCGTTGTCGATACCGCCACATTACCATTTTCAGCCACCGTTCCTGCACCGATGATGGGAGAATCGCCGACGCGACCAAATTTTTTATTCGTGATGCCACCGGTACTAGTAGCAGACGCAAGGTTGCCTTGTTTATCCAATGCAACTGCGCCAACAGTGCCAAATTTCTTGTCATCTGGGAATTTTGATTCCGACAAAGCAAATTGATTGTTGCTTTTCATCGCTAGCAACTGTTCATAACGACGCTCAGTAAAAAAGTAATCTTGTTCTGTATATTGATGCCCTTGAGTAAAAGCAAACGCTTCTGCGCCCTCACCAATCAACAACACATGATCACTGTGCTTCATTACATCACGCGCGAGCTGCACCGGATTTTTAATGTGCCGAACCCCAGCGACCGCGCCTGCGTCCATCATTTTGCCATGCATGACAGAGGCGTCCATCTCCACCATCTCTTGATGCGTTAACACCGAACCTTTTCCTGCGTTAAACAACGGAGAGTCCTCAAGTATTTTCACAGCCTCAACCACCGCATCCAGTGCATCACCACCTTGTGCCAGTACTTGATGCCCCGCTCGGACAGCACTTTCTAGCGTGTTCAAAATATCGCGCTTTAATGATTCGCTCATTTGTTGACGAATGATGGTTCCAGCGCCGCCATGAATTGCTATAGCAAAAGGTTGTGACATGAGAATTCCTTAACTTAATAAATTGAGAGGCAATACACTTCTGTTCTACACATTAACTATACCCAAATAACTTGAAGTTGCAGGTAGGCGGCAAGTGAGTACTGTAATAATTAACAAGCAACAAAAAAGCGCTAATCGCATGACGATTAACGCTTTCCATTTCATTGTATCAGTCGGTTATTACTGCCTACTTTGGCACTACCAACCAAAAAATGATTAATGTGAACCGCAGCTGCCGCCACCGCAACAACCTTCTTTTTTCTCACCATGGTCATGGCCTTCACCACCACAGCAACCACCTTCATGATCATGATCGTGGTCATGGTCGTGGCCATGTCCACAGCCACCAGCTTGGTGAATGTGACCATGTTGGATTTCTTCTTCAGTTGCAGCGCGAATCGCAACGACTTCTACATCAAACGTTAATGTTTGGCCAGCCAACATGTGGTTACCATCAACTACCACTTCGTCACCATCCACTTCCGTGATTTCAACTGGAATTTGGCCTTGGTCAGTATCCGCTAGAAAACGCATACCCACTTCAATTTCATCAACGCCTTGGAAAACTTCAGCAGGTACACGTTGTACAAGCTCATCGTTGTATTCACCGTACGCTTCTTCAGGAGCGATAGTTGCTGTGAACTTATCGCCCACAACTTTTCCTTCTAACTCATTTTCAAGGCCAGTGATTAGATTGTTGTGACCGTGAAGGTAATCTAGTGGTGCATCAACTGTTGATTGGTCTACGACTGCACCATCTTCCAATACTAATTGGTAGGCTAGGCTTACAACCACGTTCTTTTCAATTTTCATAACAACTCCAAGGAGGTTTGTTCCTAGGTTGTCATCTTCAAACCTAAGAAATCGATCGGTATGAGGCGTATTATGAAGATCTATTCCAGAAACTCAATTATTCTGGTTTAAAAATCCCGATCATCTCTTGCCGAGCATGTTCACTTTTTTCTACAGATTTGGGCTTTCGCTGCTCATGGTAGTCGCACTCGACACACTCAACGAGCTCTATGTTGTTTTCAACCCACCAGCGCAGAGTATCTTGTGACTGACAACTTGGGCACTTTGCACCGGCAATAAAGCGTTTTTTCTGTTTCACGTTACATCCTACAACTGAATATTGATTGGCGTTATTTTTCCCAATAATGACGAGATTGGCGATCATTATCCATTTCACGCCCAAATATTTCTTCTAGCTCTTTACGTGCCTCTTTGGCGCGCAGTGCGAGTTGTTTGTCTTGGTTATGTTGCGGTAGCAGTTCTTTGAGCATCGCATTATCGAGTTTTCTAAAATGTGCTTCGGCGCGCTTGGCTTGGTAAGGGTGCATGCCCAATTCGACCAGTACTTGTCGGCCGAGGTCCAAAGCGCCTAAGAAAGTTTCCCGCGAGTATTTATCGACCCCATGGCTGAGTAACTGATACGCCTCTACCCGGCTACGAGCGCGAGCTAAGATCTTTAACTGCGGGAAATGGTGCTGACAAAGTTCCACAATTTTCATCACTTCATCGGGCGCATCGGTACAGATGACAATCGCCTCAGCTTCTTCTGCACCCGCGGCGCGCAACAGTTCAAGTTGAGTCGCATCACCATAAAAAACGTTATAACCGTACTCTCTCAATAATTTAATTTGACTGGCATCGCTTTCTAATACGGTAATTTTAATCTTATTGGCGTACATCAAACGCCCTACAATTTGCCCAAAACGCCCAAAACCCGCAATGATAATTTGCGGCTGTTTATTGACGACATCGGAATGCATCTCATCGTCACTGCTGAGGTTCAATTTTCGCGCAAACCATTTGTCCTGAATCGTCAGTAATAAAGGTGTGGTGACCATCGACAAGCTGACCACAACGAGCAAAAAGGCCACTTGATCCGGTGATAGCACGCCCTGCGCGCTTGCCGCTGTGAAAATCACGAACGCGAACTCGCCGCCTTGGCTGAGGATCGCCGCCATTTTGCTGCGCGCTTTGGAACGTGTACCCGATAAACGCGCGAGGAGATAAAGGATTCCTCCTTTCAGCACCACTAGACCTAATACAGCCGCCAACACTTGCAGCGGCGCTTGCGCCAATAAGCCCAAATTAACCGCCATTCCAACGGCAATAAAAAATAGCCCGAGCAATAACCCTTTAAACGGTTCAATCGCGATCTCAAGTTCATGGCGAAATTCACTTTCTGCCAGCAACACGCCAGCAAGGAAAGTACCGAGCGCCATTGACAAGCCAAGCTGCTGCATTAACAGTGCAATCCCAATCACCAACAATAAGGCGGCAACGGTAAAAAGTTCACGCACACCACTGGTCACAATATAACGAAACAGCGGGCTCAATAGAAAATGGCCCCCGACCAGCAAAGCGGTAATGCCACCCAACATCCAAGTCACATCTAACCAGCTTCCGCCAGCGTTGCCTGCCAGTAAAGGCAAAAAGGCCAACATCGGGATGACAGCGATATCTTGAAAAAGCAGTACTGCAAAACCAGACTGGCCAGCTTCACTGCGTGTTAGCCCTTGCTCTTCAATTACGCGTAATGCGATTGCTGTCGAAGAGAGCGCAAGGCCCATACCAATCACTAAACTACTCTGCCAGTTAACGCCTAATAGATAAGCAATACTGGCAATGACTAAGGTACTTACCACTACCTGCGCGCCACCCAAACCAAGGATCGGCCCACGCATCTGCCATAATTTTTTGGGGTTTAATTCCAGCCCAATCAGAAACAACAGCAGCACCACGCCAAATTCAGCAAAGTGTAATATGGCTTGCACATCACTG
Source organism: Vibrio sp. V12_P9A6T4 (assembly GCF_963874835.1). Lineage (NCBI taxonomy): Bacteria > Pseudomonadati > Pseudomonadota > Gammaproteobacteria > Vibrionales > Vibrionaceae > Vibrio > Vibrio sp. V12_P9A6T4. The sequence continues at coordinate 33,061 of NZ_CAWNJO010000011.1, forward strand.
ATTAAACCCAGCCCCCAAGGGCCTATGGCTACACCAGCTAACAAATAGCCGAGCACCGAACCCAGCCCTGCACGCTGAGCAATCGGTACGGCCACCACAGCCGCGGTTAAAAACACCACGCTGCTTTGTAAAAAATCACCGCTTAACGCCATCAAGCTCTCCTTGTGTGGCCAGTGGGTGTTGCAACCAGTGTCGATAATGCTCAGCGTGTTGATAGCGCTCCATATCACTCACATTACGTGACCAGTAGAGAACTAACGGTTCCATCCAGTTCATACAACACAGAGCCGCGGTTAATTCAAATGGTTGGAGAATTTGATCCAGTGGGTATTTGTTGTAGCCCCGCTCATCAAACGCTTCTTTTTTTCCGCCCGTGGTGATGACGCTACGCCAGTATTTACCATGCAACGCCGTCTGTCCGCCGAAGGCAAACCCTTTGGCAAGCACGCGATCAAACCACTCTTTGAGCAGCGCGGGGCAGGAATACATATAAAGAGGGTGTTGAAACACAATCACATCATGCTCAAGTAGTTTTTGCTGCTCTGCGTGCACATCGATAAAAAAATCGGGATAGGTTGCATACAAGTCATGCACTGTGACGTGGGAAAGTGACGCAATATTGAGCAGCATGGTTTGATTGGCGATGGAGTTTAATGGCTCAGGATGCGCATAAATCACCAATATTTTAGGTGTAATTTGGTCAGGCATGACGGTGGTGGACATTTTTGTCTGCGCTCCCAATAGTTATCAATATGTTATTAAGCATAATAACGCAATTTGCATAATGATCGACATTTATCCTTATTGCCCCTACTATTCCACGCGATAACGTCTCGATATGAAAAATAGATTTTTATGATTACCTTCTCTGATATTCAATTACTGCGCGGCGGTAAACCGCTCCTTGAAAAGGCCTCTGCAACTATCCAGCCGGGCGATAAAGTTGGCCTAGTAGGCAAAAATGGCTGTGGCAAATCAACGCTCTTTGCCCTACTCAAAGATGAGCTATCTATTGACGCTGGCTCCTTCAGTAAACCAGCTCACTGGGAACTGGCTTGGGTTGCCCAAGAAACTCCGGCTCTTGATCGCGATGCGATTGAATATGTCATCGATGGCGATCGTGAATATCGTGAATTAGAACGGCGCCTCAGCGTTGCTGAAGAGGCTGACCAAGGAACCTTAGTTGCAGAGCTGCATGGAAAAATTGAAACCATCGGTGGATACAGTATTCGCGCTCGGGCTTCTGAACTGCTTGATGGTTTGGGGTTTAGCCAAGAACAGATGGGATGGAGCTTAACGCAATTTTCAGGTGGTTGGCGGATGCGCTTAAACTTAGCGCAAGCGCTGTTGTGCCGCTCGGATTTACTGCTGCTTGATGAACCGACCAACCACTTGGATTTGGACGCCGTCATGTGGCTTGAACGTTGGTTACAAAACTATCCCGGCACCTTGATCTTGATTTCCCATGACCGCGATTTTCTTGATCCGATCGTCGGACGCATCATCCATATCGAAAATCAAGCCATGAACGAATACACCGGAAACTACTCATCGTTTGAAAATCAACGGGCGCAAAAACTGATCTTGCAACAAGCCATGTACCAGAAGCAGCAAAAACAGATGGTGCACATGCAAAGCTACATCGACCGTTTCCGCTACAAGGCCTCCAAAGCTCGCCAAGCACAAAGTCGTATCAAAGCGTTGGAACGAATGGAAAAAGTGCTGCCAGCTCAATTTGATAACCCATTTAATTTCGAATTTCGAGAGCCTTCGGCACTGCCTAACCCAATCATGATGATGGACGAAGTCTACGCCGGGTATGGTGAACGTTTAATTTTAGAAAAAATTCGCCTCAACCTTGTACCGGGAAGCCGTATTGGATTACTCGGGCGTAACGGTGCGGGTAAATCAACATTAATTAAATTGCTCTCCGGTGAGTTAAAACCGCAAGGCGGCGATCTCACTTATTCGCAAGGTGTAAAGATTGGTTACTTTGCCCAGCATCAGTTAGAAACACTGCATCCAGAAGAGACCCCTCTGCAGCACATGATGCAAATCGCCCCAGATAAAAACGAACTTGAGCTGCGTAATTATCTGGGTAGTTTTGGTTTCCAAGGCGACAAAGCGCTAGAGAAAATCGCTCCGTTTTCCGGGGGTGAAAAGGCTCGCTTAGTGCTTGCGCTAATTGTGTGGCAAAAACCGAACTTGCTGCTGCTTGATGAACCCACCAACCACTTAGACTTGGATATGCGTCAAGCCCTAACGTTTGCCCTGCAAACCTTTGAAGGCGCGATGGTCATCGTCAGCCATGATCGTTATCTACTGCGCGCAACCACCGATGACTTGTACTTGGTGCACGATCGTCAAGTCGCGCCTTTCGATGGGGATTTAACCGACTACTACAAATGGCTGACAGAACAACAGAAAGCGGAACGTAGAGAAGTTCAATCTCAGCAACCTGCCAAAGACAGCAGCAACAGTGCCGCTGCCAAAAAAGATCAAAAGCGCCGAGAAGCGGAATTTCGCATCCAAACCGCACCAATTCGCAAAAAACTGACACAACTCGAAGCGAAAATGGACACATTGAACGCGGCACTGGCGCAAACTGAAGAGCAATTGTCTGATACTTCGCTGTATGAAGCCGAAAACAAAGCTAAACTTACCGAAGTGATTGCGCTTCAAGCTCGCAGTAAATCGGCACTTGAAGCGATCGAAATGGAATGGATGTCGGAACAAGAGACACTCGAACAACTAGAGCAGGAATTCAGTCGCTAAGATGAGCCAAGAGCACGTACGATTATCACTGACCTTAGAACGCTTATGGCAATTCAGTTTGCAATACTACAGCGTGCGAGAAGTGAAAGAGGCGTGCTTAAGTTTACAAAATAACTTCCACGGCAACGTCAACTTATTGCTGCTACTCAAATGGCTTGATGAGCAACAAGTGACGGTTGCCGATGCTGACTGGCAAAATGTCACTCAATGTATCGGTCGTTCAGAAGCGCTGCTGCACAGTTACCGAGAGTTAAGACGACGTTTGAAAAGCATGGTGCCAGATACGCTGTACCGCGAGGCGCTGCAATTTGAGCTGCAGCTTGAAAAGCAGCAGCAAGCTGACCTTGTGGAATGTATCAACGCATTGGCATTGCAGAATAACCATGGTGAACAATTAACGCTGCGTTACTGTCGCCAACTTGGCTGTGAGCATTTGCATCTCGCCTTTAAAACCCCGGCGCCTCATTCTCAAAAACCGTAACTACATCAATTGCTCGCTCGGTGTATACTGGTCGCAATTCATAAAAATAATGCGCTATGGTTATGACTTCATTTATCGCTGCTACTGGACTAACAAATCCACACCTTCAGACTCTGCTTCCTCGTTTGTTGCGCAAACGCGCACGTTTTGAGCCGCTGTGGCAAACGCTGTTTACACCTGATGGTGATTTTTTAGACCTTGCTTGGAGTGATGATTGGCGCTCAGAGCGAGTACAAAATAAACCCCTATTTATCTTGTTTCATGGCTTAGAAGGCAGTTTTCATAGCCCGTATGCCAATGGCTTAATGTACGCCTTCGCACAGCAGGGGTGGTTATCGGTCATGATGCATTTTCGCGGCTGTAGCGGCAAACCGAACCATCTGGCACGTGCTTACCATTCTGGTGAAGTTGAAGATGCACGCTTTGTGCTCGAATACATACGCAAGCAATGCCCGAATCGACCTATCGTGGCGGTGGGTATTTCTCTTGGCGGCAATATGTTGGTTAATTACTTAGCGCAATATAATCACGACCCGATCGTTAGCGCGGCAACCGTTGTCTCCGCTCCGCTCGATCTGTCAGCGTGTTCCACACGCATTGAACAGGGATTTTCAAAGGTTTATCGCGCTTACTTACTGACATCATTGAAAAAAAATGCACTAAAGAAACAGCATCTTTTACATAATGAGTTAGGTATTTCTAACCATCAAATTAAACACATCAAAAAACTTTACGAATTTGACGATCTCATCACCGCGCCTTTGCATGGTTTTCAAGATGCGCAGGATTACTACCAGCAGTGCTCAGGCCTTTCAAAGCTGACACAAATTCGCGTGCCGCTACAAATCATTCAAGCGCAAGATGATCCCTTTATGACGGATGCCGTGATCCCCAAATTTTCCTTACCAGAGAACATCCATTACCGCTTATTTACCCAAGGTGGCCATGTCGGTTTTCTCAGCGGTAGCGCGCTTAAGCCTAAATTTTGGCTCGAAGAAGCACTTCCAACATATTACGAAAACCTGCGTCACGGCAACCCTATTGACCATCAATGCAACGCATGATTAATCACATATCGCTTTAAATCGATACCCTTTTCTCCATGACAGTTTAAGAGGTCGTCATGCTTATTCCTTGGCAGCACATTGCGCCTGAAACACTGGATAATTTGATTGAAACGTTTGTATTACGCGAAGGTACTGATTACGGAGAGCAGGAAGTACCATTGCAGCAAAAAATCGAGCAAATAAAGAAACAGCTCGCAACAGGGGAAGCGATCATCGTCTATTCTGAGTTGCATGAAAGTGTGGATATTCAATTGCGTAAATAATTTCAGCTCAAAACAATCTACTCTTTTCGTGCTATATTGCAGCCATCGATAACAAGTACGTTACATACAGACAGGGTTTGTCATGTCAGCAAAACATCCAATTATCGCTGTCACCGGCTCGTCCGGTGCCGGTACAACTACGACCTCAGAAGCCTTTCGCAAAATGTTCAATATGATGAACATTAAACCAGCATGGGTTGAAGGGGATAGCTTCCATCGCTTTACACGGCCAGAAATGGATGTGGAAATTCGTAAAGCGCGCGAACAAGGGAAGCACATCAGTTACTTTGGTCCACAAGCCAATGATTTTCCTGCATTGGAAGAATTTTTCCGCCAATATGGGAAATTAGGCACAGGCCAAGTTCGCCGCTATCTACACTCTTTTGACGAAGCTGTGCCCTACAATCAAATGCCCGGCACCTTTACACCTTGGCAAGATTTACCAGAAAACTCGGATGTGATGTTTTACGAAGGTCTGCATGGCGGTGTAGTCGATGGCGATGTAAACGTCGCGCAGCATGTCGATTTTTTGATAGGCATGGTGCCAATCGTTAACCTTGAGTGGATACAAAAGTACGTGCGTGATACTCGTGATCGAGGCCATTCACGTGAAGCGGTGATGGATTCCATCGTCCGTTCGATGGATGATTACCTCAATTACATCACCCCCCAATTCTCACGAACTCACATCAACTTCCAACGGGTACCGACGGTTGATACTTCAAACCCACTTAACGCCAAGGGCATCCCTAGTTTAGATGAAAGCTTCGTCGTGATCCGCCTGCGCGGCATAAAGAATGTTGATTTCCCCTATCTGCTCGCCATGATTGATGGCTCTTTTATGTCGCGCCACAACACCATTGTGGTACCGGGTGGCAAGATGAGTTTTGCGATGGAATTGATCGTCAGACCGATCCTGCAGCAATTGATTGAAACAGGTAAAATTGGCTAAGTGATCGGACAAGTTGACGGTTACTTTTCATACCGTGATCATGTGCACAGTTTTGCGTAAAAAATCATGCCACTGACACGATTAAAATCAAGAAATCGTTTCTGAAAAAGGATACTATCCTTAACCGAAACACAAGTTAGCTTGCAGCATTTGGAAAGTGCTCTTATCCTAGTAAGCTTATTTTAGGCTTAGCTACAATATGGAAAGCGGCAAGCGTACCCTGCAGAGGAAGTGAGATATTATGGTTCTAGGTAAACCTCAAACCGATCCAACACTAGAGTGGTTTCTTTCACACTGTCATATTCATAAATACCCATCGAAAAGCACGTTGATTCATGCGGGCGAAAAAGCAGAGACGCTGTACTACATCGTCAAAGGCTCGGTAGCGGTATTGATTAAAGACGAAGAAGGTAAAGAGATGATCCTCTCTTACCTAAACCAAGGTGACTTTATCGGTGAACTTGGTCTATTCGAAGAAGACCAAGAGCGTACTGCTTGGGTTCGTGCAAAATCTCCTTGTGAAGTTGCGGAAATTTCATTTAAGAAATTCCGTCAGCTTATCCAAGTGAACCCAGACATCTTAATGCGTCTGTCTGCACAAATTTCTCGACGTCTACAAGTCACCAGTCAAAAAGTGGGTGATTTAGCCTTCCTAGACGTGACGGGTCGTATTGCACAAACGCTACTCAACCTAGCGAAACAACCTGATGCAATGACGCACCCAGATGGCATGCAAATCAAAATCACCCGTCAAGAGATCGGCCAAATTGTAGGCTGTTCTCGTGAAACTGTGGGACGTATTTTGAAGATGCTCGAAGAGCAGAATTTAATTTCTGCCCATGGTAAAACTATCGTGGTGTACGGAACTCGTTAATCTCAATCAAAATGATTGAGATTAAATGCATAAAGCCACCTTGGGGAACTCAGGTGGCTTTTTCTTTGGTGATATTTCGATACGAAAGTAAAAAGATGAGAGGCTATTGCATGTCAGTGCTTTCAAATATCTTATCTGCAGAGGCCGCCACAAAACCGCTATAGAGTTCACCGTTGGCCATTGGATAGCGTTTGGCAAATTCATAGAATCCACCGGGAATCACCTCCACCCCTTCCGTAAATTGCACCGGTACTTTATCGGCCATGGTCGACGACTGCTCAAGCAGCACATCAGGTGTACCTTTCACTTCTCCACCATTTTCATTGATGGTAAAACCCGCTTGGCGTAGATGATCATTGACCGCTTTCACTTCATTAAACGCCTGCAGTTGATTAACACTAACAGTGAAATGGTTTGCGCCATAGCCATGCGCCGCCAACCAAGCGGCGTATTCACTTTCGTTGGCAAGCTGCAAATAATCGCTGTAGCTTAGTTGCCACAAGCGACCGCCATATAAAAAGTCACTGCTGTTTAATTTATTGCTATCGACTTGATGTACCAGCTTCTCCACAATGGCTTGGAGCGCAGGCGAGAACTCTTCCACTTTCAGCTCGCTTATGAATACCTTAGGCTGGGTCAGATCAGGGTGTTCATAGTGCTTCGCTACCAGCTTCTTACTTTCAAACACATAATCACCACAGGCAACGTAGCCTAAGGCAAGAAAAGGCTTAGCCAGCGTTTCAATACCTAATGGTGCAACATTGAAGGTTCGCAACGCAATATGGTCATTAATCAACGCTTCCTCTTCTTGAAGCAAGTGATGGACTTTGTCGGCAGAAGGGCAAAGGCGCTGAATGTAGTCATTCCATAATGATTGAAATAAAACGTTTGGCGTCATAACGCCTCCTTGTCTGTGCTCGGTTTAAACCATGCTAGTAGGCATGGGGTTTTAGATAAAGTTTACTGCTATAGCTCAACCCCGGGGCTGAGCGTGGCAGGCAGTTCTGTCGAACGGCCTTCCATTGATGCCATTGGGTATGCGCAGTAATCGGCCGCGTAATAGGCGCTTGGTCTTAAATTTCCCGACGCTCCCGGCCCACCAAACGGTGCATCACCACTGGCTCCGGTTAATTGTCGATTACGATTAACAATGCCAGCGCGGATATGATCGACAAAGTAGTCCCATTCGGCATCATTGGTCGACACTAAGCCTGCCGATAAACCAAAGCGAGTTTCATTAGCCAGTTGTACCGCTTGCTCTAAGCTTTGGTAACGCACGACTTGTAACAATGGTCCGAAATACTCTTCATCAGGCAATTGGCTAACTGCGGTGACATCAATAATGCCCGGTGTTACAAACGCCGCCTGCAAAGGTGTCGCGGCCAGCAAGCTGACGCCACCCAAGGCGCGTAAATTGTCCTGAGCAGCAAGAATGAACTGCGCCGCTGCTTGTGATATTTGTGGCCCCATAAAAGGTGCTGGCTCAGCAAAGGGGTGATCAATACGCAATTTTTGAGTGGCACTGACCAGTTTTTCAAGCAATCGATCGCCTTCATTTCCCTCTGGAACATAAAGACGCCGCACACAGGTACACCGCTGGCCTGCACTTAAAAATGCGGATTGAATAATGGTATACACTGCCGCATCAAGCTCGCCATACTGCTTAGAGATAACCATTGGGTTGTTGCCGCCCATTTCTAAAGCCAGCATTTTCCCCGGCTGCCCAGCAAACTGGCGATGGAGTAAATGACCTGTATTGGCGCTGCCAGTAAAAAGAAGGCCATCAATGCCTTTGTCCTGAGCAAGCGCAATACCCGTTTCCTTCGCGCCCTGCACTAGGTTAAGTACACCCGCAGGTAGGCCGGCTTCTTGCCACAACTTCATCACAAACTCACCAGTCCACGGAGTCTGCTCTGAAGGTTTAAACACAACCGTATTACCCGCTAAAAGTGCAGGCACAATATGACCATTCGGCAGGTGGGCAGGGAAATTATACGGACCAAAAACCGCAAGAACGCCCAATGGACGATGACGCAATACCAGTTGATTACCCGCTGCTTCGCGTGTGTTTTCACCAGTGCGATCATGATAAGCTCGAATTGATATAGCGATTTTACCCGCCACCGCTGCCGCTTCAGTACGCGTTTCCCAGAGTGGCTTTCCTGTCTCTTTGGCGATGATCTGTGCAAGCTCTTCACTGCGCTGTTTCACTTTTTCAGCGAAGGCTAAGACATATTGCTCACGCTCAACAAAAGGACGTTTTTTCCATTCTATAAATGCGACTCTTGCCGCCGTTACCGCAGCTTCTACTTGCGCGGGTGTGGCGCTATCGCCCTGCCAAATCGTCTCATTGTTATAGGGACTAAGCGAAAGCATTGCCTCGCCTTGTCCAGCTAACCATTCACCTGCAATCCACTGAGTCATCTGTTAATCCTTACCTTCCAATGTACCTATTTTACTGCGCCAAAATTCGAACAAAATCACCACTATCAACCAATAGAGCTTGCGCCACTTTAGGTGAGATGATCACCGTTTCCGTTTCGCGGTTATAAGCACCTTTTGCAGCAGTAGCACGAAAGTTTTCAAACGAGCTATTGCAGATAAGATAATCTTGCGAGCTTGAATGCTCGGCCACTTCCACTTTAGCTCGCACCGAGTGACGTACGGATTCGATATTGCGCAAATCGCACTCAACCGTTGGACCTGCATCAAAAATGTCTACATAGTTACGGCAGGTGAATCCTTCGCGCTCGAGTAGCGTTAACGCTGGACGGGTATTGTCATGCACTTGACCAATCACCGCCTGTGCCTCTTTACTCAATAAGTTGACGTAAATCGGCAGTTTGGGCATCAGATCAGCAATAAACCCTTTTTTACCAATGCCGGTTAAATAATCAGCCATAGTGAAATCAATCGAGAAAAAATGCTCTTGCAGCCATTGCCAAAAGGGCGAGTTGCCTTCGGCATCAGACACACCACGCATTTCAGCAAAGATGGTTTTAGAAAAACGATGTGGGTGTTCCGCCATCATCAGAAAACGGCATTTCGACATCAAACGCCCATTCAACCCTTGACGAAAATCTGGACGTAAAAAAAGCGTACAAATTTCACTGCATCCAGTGTAGTTATTGCCAAAAGTAAGCAACTTGACGGTATTGTTGACCTTCAGCTTAGGCGACGAATGCACTATCGTGCTGATGTGATAAGAATAAAATGGTACGTCATGGCCAATCGATGCCTCAACGCCAGTCGTCCCTGCTACCTCACCGGTTTCAGAATCAAAACCGACCATCAGGTAACCTTCATCTCCTGGCTCTGAGACGTCGGGTTTAGCGAAGCTGTATTCAGAATGAGTAATACGGTTGGTTAAGAGCTTTTCATTCACGGGTAGTGATGTAAACCCGTGACCGGATTCAATAGCGCATGTGTGTAGCGCATCGTAGTCCGACATTGCGATAGGGCGAACAACTAGCATCAATACTTCCCTCCAGATGCTTGAAGTGGCCCAAGGCATCCTACCTTGGGCTGCTAGGCTTTTTCACTACATGAGTGATGCAATAGCTTTATCTAATCTTGCTAAGCCTTCTTCTATTTCTTGTTTGGTGATCACTAATGAAGGCGTCATACGAACCACGTTCATACCCGCAACCAACACCAGTAAACCTTGCTTGCCCGCGGCTTGTAGGATATCGCGAGCGCGACCTTGCCACTGCTCATTTAATGCCGCGCCAAGCAGTAGACCTTTACCACGGATTTCACTAAAAATGTGGTACTTCTCATTAATGTTAGCCAATCCTTCACGAAAGAGCGCTTCACGCTCTTTCACGCCAGCCAAGGTTTCTGGCTGGCTAACCACATTAACTACCGCTTCTGCTACCGCGCAAGCCAGTGGGTTGCCACCATAAGTCGAACCGTGAGTGCCCACTTTAAAATGCGCGGCTAATTCGTTTGTGGTGAGCATAGCGCCAATAGGGAAGCCGCCACCGAGTGATTTCGCGGTACTTAAAATATCCGGCGTGACGCCCAATCCTTGATAAGCATAGAACTCACCAGTGCGGCCATTACCGGTTTGCACTTCATCAAAGATCAACAGGGCGTTGTGCTTATTGCACAATTCACGCACGGCTTGGACAAACTCAGCCGAAGGCGACACAATGCCACCCTCGCCTTGCAAGGGTTCCATCATTACCGCACAAGTGCGATCAGAGATGTGTGCTTGCAACGCTTCAATATCGTTATACGGTAGGTGGGTAACATCCGCAGGTTTAGGACCAAATCCATCGGAATAAGTCGCTTGCCCCCCGACCGTCACTGTAAAGAAAGTGCGGCCGTGGAAGCCTTGGTTAAAGGCGATGATTTCTGATTTTTGTTCACCATGGACATCAGCGGCCCAGCGACGCGCCAGTTTGAGCGCCGCTTCATTAGCTTCCGCGCCGGAGTTAGCAAAAAACACCTTTTCAGCAAAACTGACTTGCGTTAATTTTTTCGCCAAGCGCAAAGCAGGCTCATTAGTCATCACGTTACTGAGATGCCACAACTTATTGGCTTGCTTGGTAATCGCATCAACCATCGCCGGATGGCAATGGCCCAAACAACTCACCGCAATACCGCCAGCAAAGTCGATGTATTCATGACCTTGTTGATCCCACACTCGAGAGCCCAGCCCTTTAACTGGAATCATCTCCATCGGGTTATAACAAGGGACCATCACCTCATCAAACAGACTGCGCCCTACACTATTTTCCACTGTCATTACACATTCCCTCTTGATACCGCATGCCAAGCAGATTGCGATCTTCCTATTAAACGCTTGAGTGGAAGATATTGTTTTGCTTTTTAGCTAATGCAGCATTGTATTTACAAATTATTAACCATTTCAATAGTGATTTATTCTTTTAGATCGGCAGAACCACCGACAATCGTCACTACTTATGATTATTTATGCATTAAGTCACCTCTTTTATGAAGCACTTTTTTATAAATAATATGAATAAGCACAACAAGGCCTTGAGGCAACAAGCCATCCCTCATTCCAACAGGATGTATGGTGCATAATATTGCAAAGATAAAAAACAGCAGAAATGATGAAGAAAATGTTAAGAAAGGTGATCGCAGTCCGGTTGAGAATAGCTCAACGGCGCAAAAAATTTGCGAGCAGTTGATGGCCCTGTTCTGTTTTAATTGATTCAGGATGAAACTGCACGGCATCAATTGGCAGTGTTTTATGTTGGTAACCCATGATTTCGTCCATCGAACCATCAGCCTGTTGAGTCCAAGCGGTGAGCTCAAAACAGTCCGCAAGAGAATCAGCTTTGACCACCAACGAGTGGTAGCGAGTAACGGTTAACGGGTTATTGAGCCCTAGAAAGAGGCCACGGTTGGTGTGTTGGATCGGTGAGGTTTTACCATGCATCACCTTTTTGGCTCGCACCACTTGCCCGCCAAACACTTGCGCAATGGCTTGATGCCCAAGGCAGACTCCTAAGATAGGAAGTTTACCCGCAAAATGTTCAATCGCTGCCAGTGAAATTCCCGCCTCATTCGGCGTGCAAGGCCCAGGGGAAATCACCAGATGCGTTGGGCTGAGCGCTTCAATGCCAGCGATATCGATTTCATCATTACGCACCACCGTCACTTGAACTCCCAGCTCACAGAAGTATTGGTACAAGTTGTAGGTAAACGAATCGTAGTTATCAATGATAAGTAACATGTGAATTAAAACGCTCTGGGTAAAAGTCAGCGAGAGGCGCTATTGTGCAATACTGGTTTGGAAAGGCAAGAAGTTATCGATTCTGTGCTAAATACACGATTTGCACATTCGTTTATTATGTAACCAGTTCGGTTGTGATCATTATTTTACTTGCTCTCATTTGAAAGTAACACTTCTCATCATATGGTCGAATAAGAGAATGGAAACAACGATAAAATAAATCTATCCCATAGTTAATGATCCATAAAAATAAAGCCAAGTAATCCGCTTACTTGGCTCTTCATGCTTATTTCCTAAAAATGTCGTTTATTTAAGCAGGGCTTTCTTGTAAATGCTCACTACTTGGTTGTTTGTTATGAGGCTGCCAAGGGGAATTTACCGAATAAGGCTGACGCACCGCTAATTCTGTTTCGGATAACACGCCATAACGAAGTACGGTGTGGTTATTCACCAGTAATATATCGCCAAGTTGTAAATCAAACACATGCTGTACTTGTGAACGTTCAAGAATAGGAGTTAAAACATTGGCTACTTGATTGATATTGTCAATTTCAGTCGACGACGATATATGCTTCGCCAATGATGGGCTCCAGCGTAAATTAATTCCCCAATCCCCCGACATAATCACAGGATAAGTAGCCGTATCATCGTACTGCACAATGGTATTTTTCAGCCAACCACTTGCTTGACCATTAAGACACAACGCAGCCAGTGAGGCATCCAGTAAGTTAACCTTCAGCGGAGAAGATGAACAGTAAATCGCCCATTCATCAGGAGTCATGTCAGTATAAGAATAGCGACGCGCTATGCTCGTTGACGGTGTTTTGAGCCCGTACCAACTGGGCTCTGCTAATGTACTACTCCGAACATATTCTTCCGGAAGCAGAGCATGATTTCCGGCAAACCACGAAGACCAAAATGAAGCTTGAGGCAACGGGCCAAAGCCTTTTAAACAGACAGCAGAGAACGCCTTCACTAATTGGCTCACTTGAGCCTGCGGTAGCGCGGTCAGTGAGCATCCATGGTGTGACTCTAACGTCAAGCCAAACTGCTCTGTTTGTAGAGTGGCTTTCACCTCTCGTATCAACTGTGCCTCGTTAGCGTCTTCGATATTGAAACGCAGTAAACACCACAGCGTTCCTTGATGCATTACGGGAATAATCACGCCTTCACGTTGTTTGTGATTGGCCTGCGTATCAATAATAAATTCTCCGTGACAAGCATCAAATAAGACACAAGTATGCCAAGGTGTCTTAAACGATCGCTCATCAAAAAGAAACAGCGAATATTTTTTGCCTTGCATTGGGTGTTCATGAATGCTGAGACGGATAGCGTGGCTCAAATGAGTATTGAGGAAATTATCGAGTGCACGTCCTTGCACCATCATTCCCTTAGCCATAAGGGCTAGGCGCTCACGTCGCTTCTTATAACTCAGTGGAGCAAGCGCATATTTCTGATCCTGATGCATGAATTTTTTCAAGCCCAGATAGGTATGATGCATTGCATTATCATGCTGTTTAAGACGTGCAAAATCACGCTCATATTCCGCATCACCAAAGCGCTGCTTTAATCCATTGAAATATTGATATTCATTTAAGTCATCAAACGCAGAGAAGTGCTCAAAGTTTATAATTTTTAGACAATCACTGGCGTTCATATTTCCCACCATATTCCGTAATTCATCAGAATAAGTGTAGTGATGTTCTAAATCGACATTAATATAATCAGAAAATGTATGATAATCAGAAAAAATGTAAAACATCACTCCTGGAGAATATACAGATTGAATATCACGAATGGCATTAACAAATTTTTGTAAAACTCGATATTCACCCAAGTCAGGCTTATAACCTAATACCTTATCTAGGTTATTCGTTTTACATGGAAAGGCGGGTAGTAATAATGTAATGACTTTGTTTTCAATGACACACTGAGCTATCTGCGTTTTTAACTTCTGATACCCAGTAAAAGTGGCGTCTGTTTGTGCTAATAATTGGTCTAATAAAATAAAAGCAATATTATCCACACATTGCTGCTGTTGATGATCAAGCATAGTGTTTCCTTATTAAAGGCGAAGACCATTGACGGAATGATGCAGAACCCTCGGTCTTCACTCTCGGTTAAAAAGTTTATAGGCCAGCCAACAGTTCAGCCGCGTGCGCAAGCGACGTGAAAGCCGCAATATAACCATCAGGGCGGATCAGTAAAGCCTGCCCCTGGTAGAATGAACTCTCACTCCAATACTGCCCAGGCTTCGCTTGATCGTACAGATGAAGGCAACGCACAAACGGAGGAATTTCTGGTGGTAACTCCGCATCGCCAGTTAACAGAAGCGTAAAGGAGCGGTAATCTAGCCATTGGTAAAAACGGCAACTCTGCTGATCGCTATGCATCTCAAAGTCATACACTCGAGAACCGTTTAAGCCACCATTGCCATACCCAATGCCCATACCTGTGATATTACCAGCTCGCTGTTCAACGATTTGTACATAGTCCTCCGCATGGGTTCCTCGCGCAGAATATTTAGTTGCACGCACCAATGCACCAGAGCTTTCAATCACGCTGCGAGCCACTGGTTGGCGCTCAGCCTGATAACTGTCCAGCAGCGTAGTTGATGCCTGACCACGCAACACCATATTGAGCTTCCAGATCAAATTGAACGCGTCAGCAACTCCGGTATTGAGCCCTTGGCCGCCATTGACCGAATGTATATGGCAGGCATCTCCTGCTAGAAAGACCCGTTGCTGGTGGTCATACCGTTCTGCAACAGACTCCTTAACCGAGAAATAAGAAAACCACTCAACCTGCTTAAACGTCAGTGAATGCGGCGACATTGCTCGGTTAATGCGCTCGATAACCTCTTGCTGAGTAAACTCTTCGGTGTCCATACGGATATAAAAACGATCCAAATCACCTTCACGTGGAATCCAGGCAACATCTGACGTCTCAGCCTGAAATACGATGATTTCTGGCACTTTCGGAAAATCTGACTCAATAACACCATCAATCACCGCCCAGATAATTTCTGGTCTCTCGATTTCAAATGGAATCGAAAAATGCTGACGTACAAAAGAGCGCCCACCGTCTGCACCAATCACGTAACGTGAACGAACTCGCTCGCCACTGCTCAGTTCCGTCACGCAGCCTTGCTCATCAACAGTGATATCGACCACAGATAAACCACGGCGCACGGCCGCGTTCTGCGCTTTGACTGCACTATCTAGCGCTTTTTCAATATGCGCTTGCCCCAACATCAAAAAGTGAGGATAGAAGCAGCCTTGCAGCGCTGTCCACCAATGAGACTGGCGTGACAAAAATTGACCATCAGCCCATACCGAACTGGTATTACAGGGTTTGCCTTGCACGTAAAGTGGCTCAAATAAGTCAACTATATCAAGTAACTGCAGAGTTCGAGCATTAAGTGCATCGGCCCGTCCAACCACCAGTGGCCCATTAGATTTATCAATAACTTGTGAGTTCAGACCGCAGCGCTGCGCTAAATAGTGGCACATAATCCCAACAGGGCCTGCTCCAACGATCATAATATCAGTGTGGTAATCACTCATCGGTAAGACTCCAAACTCGGGTTATCAAACGGTGGATCGCTTAGCACCTGAACTCGACGGATATGACGTGGGGTATGCGATAAAAAGCTTTCTCGACCATGCAGTAAGTTAAAGTTATCCGTAATGACCACATCATCATTTTGCCACTCGTGAGCATAAAAATGACGAGGGTCATACAGTGCGTCACGTAAGCTACGGTGGAACTCAGCTATTTGCTCACTATCAATGCCACTAAAGGTCACATTTGGTGGGTTTAGCAGATCGCCACGTTCAGCGAAATGCGGTTCGGCGTAACGAATGACCTCGTGTGAGTGATAGGGGTGTTGAGCAATAATCGGGGAAATGGTGTGACTGCAATAGAACTCCATCTCTCGCTGGTAATGCCCCGTGACTTTTCGCCATAATGAGCGCTGCTGTTCGGTTGCGTTCTGTAGCACCTTAGTAGTATGAGTGAAGGTCGTCCGGCCGCCTTGTGCTGGCAATGGCGCCTGAACACATTGAAATATCTGATATTCAGGCACTTGAGGACGGAACATGCCATCCCAATGCAGCGGCATATAGCTACTATCAAAAATATGGTCCTTTGGCTGATCTTTTTGAATTAGATCTAACACTTTGCCAAATGGCCAAATACTGATCTCTCCCCATTGCTCGCAATATTCCGCAAATTGCTCGGCCTGTTCAAAGGCTTTAAATCCACGTATCAATACCAACTGATGCTCAATAAATAGTTTACGCAGTAGTGCTATTGGTACTTCGCTAATGGGAATTTTTAATCCATTTGCTTCTATTTTTACTCCAAAAGGATGGAGCTTCGTGACCTGATAATTCATCACCCGTTCCTTTAAATTAATTTTTAATAAAACGTTAGAAATAAAACAACATTGCATCCATAATTTTCGAAAATTCGGCTGGATAATATTAAAAATATTTACACAA
This sequence comes from Vibrio sp. V12_P9A6T4, assembly GCF_963874835.1. Lineage (NCBI taxonomy): Bacteria > Pseudomonadati > Pseudomonadota > Gammaproteobacteria > Vibrionales > Vibrionaceae > Vibrio > Vibrio sp. V12_P9A6T4. The sequence continues at coordinate 49,688 of NZ_CAWNJO010000011.1, forward strand.
TATTGATATTTATAAGATTGACATTGCTAATTTAATTATTAATCCCAGTTTATTTAGGAATAGATATCTCAATAGTGCCATCATTCAGAAGAAATTTATTATTTACCCGTATTTAAAGGAAACCAAAATGGTTTATATCTCTCTAATTAGAGCTGTCATTATTTGATGAATGACAAAGGTTGACTAGATAACAAAACAAGAACGAAAGGTTACCAATAAGGGAACAATTATGTTGAGTGAGTTAAAACGTATTGCCATTTTTAATAAAGTGGTTGAATACGGTTCGTTTACCTCGGCTGGTGAATCGTTAGGCATAGCAAAATCGAAAGTGAGCGAGCAAGTTAGCTTGCTAGAATCACATCTTAACGTACGTTTGCTACATCGCTCTACCCGTAAAGTTAGCCTAACGACTGAAGGGCACGCATTTTATCAACATACCAATGGCCTCTTACCGCTGGCAGAAGACGCGCTACGGGCCGTCCAGCATTTTTCTACCGATGTGGCAGGCGTGATTAGGATCGGTACAACCATTGATGTCGGCAGCTATATTTTAAGTCCGCTGATTTCAACATTTTCTGAGAGTTACCCCAATGTGCTGTTTGATATTCAACTCGAAGATGGTTTACAAGATCCAGTAGCCACACAATTAGATGTGCTGATCAGAATGGGTGAACTGACATCTTGCTCAATGGTTGGCCGCGAATTAATGCCTTTTAAAATGGGGATATACGCCAGTAAAAAATACTTAGCGAGTGCACCTTTATTAAGGAAACTACGAGATTTAGAGCAGCACCCATGGGTTGCGTTAACTTTATTGAATCTTCCTCAAGATAAAGTCACGCTAATCAATCCAAAGGGAGTGAGATGCGACATCAAAACCCGCCCGAAACATATCTGCAATGCGCCGCTTGGTGCGATGTCAATGGTACAACAAGGCATGGGGATCGGCTTGATTGCCAATTTTCTCGCTGACGAAATTAATGATCCTAACCTCGTCAGGCTTTTTCCAGATTATTATCTATCAGATAACACCATGAACATTCTTTACCCGAGCCGTCACCACCTTGCGCCACGAGTAAGGCTATTTATTGATTATTTAATTGAAAAAATCCGAGCGTGAGCAAAACAAAAACGCCCCGTCAGTTAACGGGGCGCACTTTAAGCCTTAACGACGACGTCGCCACATACCAAAGCCGAGTAATGAGAAGAGTGCTCCTAGGCCGAATGAACCGCCGTAGATGTTCAGTTCTAACACGGCAGGATCATGATCAGATGCGCGGAAATGATCTTGATATTTGGGCAAATCACCTTTGAATTCACTGTTGTAATCAAACAGTGTCGATTCACCGCCGTTGATATGCCAATCGGTCGCATCCACCACTTTGCCTTTCAAGCTTTTGCTGACTAGCAAATGATCCAGTGCGCCAACTTCATCATTAAATGAGTAACTCCAGCTCTCTGGGTGTTTTATCGCCACAGCGTTAAGGTACCCATAATTGTGAGTAATCAACGCGCCATCATCACCAAACTGAGGAGTACCTGCAATGTAAGTATTACGTGCCGCACGAATGGTTTTGCCATACTTCTCTGGGCTGTAGTCCGTCAATACGAGCATCGGGTCTTCCATACCGTAAGAGTTCATATCACCCAAAATGACTTTATGCCCTTTTATTTTTTGTAACGCTTCACCTAAAGCAACTGCAGCTGCGACACGGAATTGTTCACATGCACCTTGAAAATCAAGATCTTTGCCGCCTTGCCCACCTTGTTCAACTGGTGCGGCATCTTCCCAACATGCCGAGCCTTTGGATTTTAGATGGTTAACCGCGACGGTAATTTTCTCATTACCACCTTTGACTTTGAAGGTCGGTGCAAGCGTGTCACGCTGGTAATTTTTACCATCTTCAATCACTTTGCCTTTGTCATCCAACACTTCAGGTGCTTGTTGGCTTGGCATTGGAATTACACGATTTTCTGTCAACTTCACCACTTTTTCACGATAAATCACTCCTGTGGTGATCACATCCGTGCCAATAGAATCAAGTTCATCGGTCACGCCATCATTATTTGAGTCAATCGCGACAAAACGGTAATGCTTTTTCTTATCCGAGATCTGGCTGTTGATCTGATTGACCAATTGCGCAATCGCCGAACCTGCACCGAAACCGTTATTCTCAATTTCCATCAAACCGACAATATCAGCATCCAAACGTACAATCGCATTGACGATCTTCGCTTGCTGCAGTTCAAATTCTGCAAGGTTATTAGCACCACGATTATCACCATGCTGATTTGCATCACCGCCAAACGGCGAGTTGAAATAGTTAAGCACGTTGAATGTGGCAATGCGCAGATCGCCTTCATCGATATCCGGTTTCTCGCTGCGAGGATCATTGCGCACGAAATTCTCTTGGTTGAGCGAATTGGTCACAATCAGACGATATTCGTTGTAACCGTATGAGAGCACACCTTCTAAACCTATGATGCTGTCATCAATGCGGATGTAATCTTCCGTCGAACCATTTTGATCAATATCACTGCGACCAAACTCTGGGTAGTACGGAATTTGGCCATCGGCGGCTTTCGCATCTGATTCAATAAACAAGCGGCGCTGCGCGTTTTCGATGCTCTGCTGTTTGGCTTGCTCAGAGCCCGCAGCGAATAGCTGGTTCGGCTGCATGTTAATACGACCTTGCGCTAACACCATGTTATTGCGACGAGAAGCATAGTCATAACCAAAGGTACGCGTCACACGCATATCCAGCTCTGGTGTGGTTTTTACCAGCATGCCTTCATAACGCTCTAATGTGTGCTCAAAGTTCTCATCGGTGGACAAAATCTCTATCGCGGTCGCTTGTGGAGCCTCTTGCTCACCTTGTTTTAGCCATTGGTTGTTTTCGACTTTAAGCTGTGTGAGGTTGTAATACTCCTGTACTTTACCTTTCACACAAACCACATCCCCCGGTTTTAAACTTGAGCTTGATTGATCGGTAAAAACAAACAAACCTTCAGAGGTATTTAAGTTGTAATCATCTTCCAACGCTTGCAGATAAAAACCTTTAGTCAATCCTGTGGTAATGGCACTCACGACACCTTTGACAAAATATTCTTGGTCGGTGATGTAAGGGTAGCCACTAATAAAAGGAGAGGTTTGCCCTTCACCTTGGATCGCTTGAATAGAGGTAAAGGTGGGTTCAGATCCCTCTTGAGTACAGGTAAATTCAGCCGGTGGCTCAACGGCATCGAGTGCGCCTAACCCTTCAATATTATCCTTAGTTAGCGCACTCCACTGCGCAGCTTGATAAGCCACTGAAGGCGTAAGGCTATCGCTATTACGCACTAAAGTGGTGTCCTTGCCCCAGTTAATGCCGCCCATCACTCCCAACACATCATGTACGCTACCATCACTGTTTAGCAGCGCCACCGGATCATCACCGTTAAAATTAATCACCGAGCCATCATTTTCATCACTCACCGCTTGGATAGCACTATTGGCGCTGGCATGAGAAATCACTAACACATCGTTCGCGGCAATTACTCGCCCAGTCAGGGGCAACTGTGTATCCCAGTTCCCACCGCCATTGCTTGATTTCGCTAAAATGAAATTGTCTAAACTGACGGATGCATTGCTAGTGTTAGCAATTTCGATGGCCTTATTGAAGCTGCTGCCTTCTACATACTGAGAAATAATAATCTCAGCTTGAGCTGATACAGCCAATGTGGAGCTTATCGCCGCAGCGAGTAATGTTCGGCCAAAGGGTTTAATTCGTGTCGATTCCATTGTTCACCTCTTTCCCTGCTCTGTAACCGAAGTGGTAAGCAAGGTGTTGTAAATCACGTTTATAAAGGGGATTGGTTCCATTTGCGCGTACAGTGTTGTGTTTTTAAATGAAAGATAAAAACATTCACCATTCATATCGAGATCAACATCGCATAGCTAGAGCAAATACTTGAACTAAGCGCAAACTTTCAACAAAGAAGGTAAAGGGGGTTTTCGACAGTGATATTGCAGTGAGGTGAAAAGTCTTATTTTTCTAAAAAGAAAAGCAAACAAGGTGCTCCGTACACGACAAACACCTTAGTTTGATTATTGTGGCTGGCTAAAAGAGAGGTAGCGATCAAAGACCGCCTGCGCGCGACCAGTTTGCTGCGCATCGAGAAAATAGTCATTAAGCTGATTTAACAGCGGCATCGAATTTTCTAAGCTACGGCGAACTTGCACGTGGTACGGCTTGTTTCTAGCGAGAAAATGATGAACGATTGGCCGATCAATTTTATATAGACCCAACTGAATTCCACCATAAATGGGTTCAATTTCACTCACAAACCAATCACACCGCTCTTTTTGCAGCATATTCAACGCTTGCTGTACGGAATTTAAATAGAGAGAGGGTTCTCTAGACAGTGCAAAATTCTCATAATTAAAGCCATTAACTCCGCATAATACGCCATCAACGGATGGGTCTTTTAAATCTTCATGGTTGTCTGGCAGCGTAAAATAACCGAGTTGGATCGTATAAAGCGGGACCGAAAAATAGCTGTACTCAGCCCTTTCTGCGCGATAACTTGCATCCCATGTCAGATCGCAGCGACCGCGCTCTTGCGTCAGTTCATGTTGGACTCGCGCCCAAGGCATAAAATAAAACTGGTAATCGATGTTGTGAGATTTTAATGCGTCCAACACCAGCGTTGTGGCTGAGCCAGTCAAGGAATCGGCTTTTTCTTGATACGAGCTCCCCTGCCAATAGGTGAACGGGGGCCAAACATTCACATCACCAACACAAATACGAACTGGCTCTGCGGCGGCGGCACTACAGATGAACATCAATCCTAATAACAGCAGTCGTCTCATGTTCAAAACTCATCATCATGGTTATGATTTAAAGTGTAGACCTAAGCCTACAATACAAAGAGAAAGATCAAATTTGATTAAGCAGAAGTAAAAAATAAAGCTAGGAAAACCTAGCTTTATTTAATGCAAAAAGAGTTAGATTATCGCAGGAAAAACTAAGGACGCTCGACAAACCCTACCGCTTTAAATGCTTTTTTCAAGGTGATCGCAGCGCGGGCCGAGGCTTTTTCTGCACCAGCTTTCATTACTGAATCAAGATACGCGCGATCTTCTCGAATGCGCGCGTATTCAGCTTGTACAGGCTCCAGCATGGCAACCAACGCTTCGCCAACATCTTTCTTGAAAGGGCCGTACATCTCAACACCTTGATATTGCGCTTCAATCTCAGCAAAGCTTTTGCCTGTCGCCGCAGAGTACAAACTCATCAAGTTGGAGATGCCCGCTTTGTTTTCGGTATCAAAAGCGATGCGCGGTGGCGTTTCAGTATCTGTCTGAGCCTTATTAACCTTCTTGATAATCGACTTTGGATCTTCCAGCAAAGTGATGACATTCTTACGGTTATCATCTGACTTAGACATCTTTTTCGTCGCATCTTGCAGGCTCATTACTCGCGCGTTCACTTGAGGAATGTAAGGCTCTGGAATGGTGAAGATCGGCTTTTCAGGACTATAGATGTTGTTAAAACGAGTCGCGATATCTCGCGCAAGTTCTAAGTGCTGCTTTTGGTCACTGCCCACGGGTACTTGGTGCGCGCCATAAAGTAGAATATCGGCCGCCATCAACACAGGATAACCGAATAAGCCCGCATTCACATCGTTCGCATAACGTGCTGATTTGTCTTTGAACTGAGTCATGCGGCTCAATTCACCCATCTGCGTGTAGCAGTTGAGAAGCCAACCCAATTGAGCATGCTCTGGTACGTGTGACTGAACAAATAGCGTGCTCTTTTTAGGGTCAACACCAACTGCAAGACAGATTGACAATGCATCTAACGTGGCTTCATGCAGTGCTTTCGGATCTTGACGAACCGTGATCGCATGCAGATCAACCACGCAGTATTGACAATCATAGTCATCTTGCATCTGTTGCCATTGACGTAGAGCACCCAAATAGTTACCGATACTTAGTTCACCTGACGGTTGAACACCACTCAATACAATGGGTTTGCTCATAGGGATGATTTCCTTGCTACTTAAAATGAGATAAGACTGAAAATGTCTGTGAAAAAAACCGCGCTTATTCGCTAAGTGATACTTGATTTAGCGATAACGCGGTTTATGCAGTGTACTCATTGACGAGTATTTTACTAGCGCATTGTGTGAACTTTTATGCTGAAACTCGCAACACATCAAGCAATTGGTCGATACAGTCCGCCACGTAATCAGGGTTGGAAGCTGAAATGGGCTCACCGTGATTGTAGCCATAAGTCAAACCAAACGAATAACAACCCGCATTTTTAGCCGCTAAAATATCGTTTTTCGAATCCCCAACCATCAACATTTCCTTGGCCGTTAGTTGATGTTTATCCAATAGCCAGTTAAGCGCCATTGGATCAGGTTTTTTGATCGGGAAGGTATCACCACCAATCACATCACTAAAAAAGTGCTCAATACCATGTTGTACCAATACGTCAGGTACAAACTTAGACGGTTTATTGGTCACCAAAGCTAATGTGAATCCAGCACTGTGTAGCTGCGCTAAGGTTTCTTTCACTTGGGGATATAAATGGCTCAGTTTATGGCCCGTTTGGGCATAAAATTCATCAAAACGCTCACGAGCGGTGGCTTTGATCTCATCGCTAAGATCAGGGTTGATGGTTAAACTTTGGCTAAGTGAGCGAGCGATCAGCACATCTGCACCATTGCCGACGTAATCACGCACTTGCATTTCTGATACTGATGAATAGCCTAACGATTGTACCGCTTGGTCGGCGGCTACGGCTAAATCTGGCACGCTATCGAGCAAGGTACCATCGAGATCAAAGGCGATTAATTTAATTGAGCTTAAAGACATCTTAACTTCCGAATAATAGACAAGGGGCACAAAGCCCCTTGTTGCGTTATAAGTATGTTGCGTAGTGATTATTGAGGTGTAGTCAGTATTATGACTTAGCGCGCCACTTTGGCTAATTCTGCGCGCATCTCATCAATCACCGTTTGGTAATTAGGTTGACCAAAAATAGCCGAGCCTGCGACAAACATATCTGCGCCCGCTTGTGCAATTTCACGAATGTTATCGACTTTGACCCCACCATCAATCTCAAGGCGGATATGACGACCCGATTGCTCAATCAATTGACGCACCGCGCGCAGTTTATCCAACGTATGCGGAATAAAAGATTGACCACCAAAACCAGGGTTAACCGACATCAGCAAAATGAGGTCCACTTTATCCATAATAAATTCGAGATGCGCAAGTGGCGTAGCTGGGTTGAGCACTACACCCGCTTGGCATCCGTGCTCTTTGATCAATTGCAATGTGCGATCAACGTGATCAGAAGCTTCCACATGAAAAGTGATCATCGAAGCCCCTGCCTTGGCAAAATCAGGAATGATGCGATCAACTGGTTTCACCATCAGGTGAACATCAATCGGTGCCGTAACACCATAGTCACGCAGCGCCTTACAAATAGGAGCACCAAAGGTCAAGTTGGGAACGTAGTGGTTATCCATTACATCAAAATGGACAACGTCTGCCCCAGCGGCAAGCACTTTCTCAACATCTTCGCCAAGACGAGCAAAATCTGCTGAGAGTATAGATGGGGCAATTAGGAAATCTTTCATACCTGACCTCTTAGGCTAGTGGGCGCAAATGCGTGATGAGCAAAATTCGCCCGCAATTCTACCTAAGCTGGCCAAGATATCCTAGCGCGACACCCGATTTAACTACGAAATGTTAACCTTCGCATTCCGCTGTATTGAACAGCGCCAACAACTCATCGACTTTGTTGCGCCCTGCTCCATTACGGCTAATGGTGCGCTTAACCTTGACCACGTTAAGTTCTGCACCATGATATAAACGGCGCGTTAACTTAGTGTCATGATTGGAAATCAGTACCGGTATGCCACGATCATTGGCGGCTTTTTCGGCAACATCGGCCAATGAGGCTTGATCATCCAATGAAAAGCCATTACCAGAATAAGAAGTAAAATTGGCGGTAGTAGAGAGTGGCGCGTATGGCGGATCGCAATAGACAACACAGCCCTTGCGAGCACGACGAAACGTCTCTTCGTATCCTTCGCAAATAAAGGTCGCTTTCTTGGCTTTCTCGGCAAAAAACTCCAATTCTGCTTGCGGGAAATAAGGCTTTTTGTAAGAACCAAAAGGCACATTGAAACCGCCTTTTTTGTTATAGCGACATAAACCATTAAAACCAAAACGGTTCATGTATAAAAACGCCAACGAACGATACAGTACATCATCGGTTTTATTGAACTCTTTGCGAATATCGAGATACGCTTCTTTACGGTTGTTATCGGCCGTGAACCAACGCTTAGATTCGGTGATGTACAGTTCAGGTTGATCTTTGATCAGGTTGTACAAGTTGATGAGATCAGGATTGATATCGGCCAACAAATACTGTTCAAAATCAGTATTGAGGAACACAGAGCCAGCACCAACAAAGGGTTCAACCAGTTTACGCGCTGGCGGCAGGTGACGTTGAATCTCTTCGACTAGGCCATACTTACCACCAGCCCATTTAAGAAAGGCACGCTGCTTCTTCATTTACTGCTCTATCTTTCAACCACGAAATAAGGCTGCGGAATGTAACATATTTTTGCGTCAAGCTCAGCGTTATTTCGCACGATCAATCTCTCGCTGTACTTGGCTGAGTGATTTGGCCCAAGGGCCTTGCAATTGCAACGCTTTCGGTAAGGTTTCAACGGCATCACGCGCAAACTGGATGGTTGGATAATTACCATAGGTGATGATGTACCACTCCACATCATTGCGTGCTGTCGGATAAATACGCACCTTTTCTTGCAGCGCGTAGGTGTTAATAAAGTTTTGTGCTTCAGCAAGCGAACTGACCGCCGCTAATTGCAAAGTATAACTGCGTGGCGAGAAGGCTTTGAGTTCTTCTCTCGCAAAGGAGAAGGTGATTTTCGTTGGCGCAGCAGCAGTGACAGACTCACTTACTGGCACAGTTTGCGCCGTGCGGTTTTGTGCATCAGCAAGTGCATTATTAATCACTGACGTATCGGCTTTGGTCGAATTGCCTTCCAAAAGCGCATCCACAACATCAGACTCAATCACCACTCGTTGCTGATCGCTGTCAATTATGCCCACGCTCTCTGAATTCTCCATCACATCGGGTGGTAACGAACTGGAATCATCTTCAGCATCTAAATAACTCGGGTCACTTTTCGCAAGCAGCTTCCCATTATTGGTGGCGTCAGTTGCTGAATCATCGTTAAGCGTATTGACTGTTGGTGCAGCAGCATCCCCGAGCGTCGGAATCACCGTCTGCTCGAGTGTGCCTGTAATTTGCGACGCTTGCTCATCGGGTGAGGGCTGGGTAAATAGCCACCAGTAACCACCACCGATGATGAGCAGAAGCAGTAAAACCAAGGCAGCGATCTGCACAGGAGAACCGATAATCGAACGGATGATGATCCTTTTTTCCATTTTCTGCTCTCCTAATGCCATGATTTCCCCAGGCACGCGTTTCACCTTTTTGTAAGCGTTGCGTACGCGGCGCTCCATCTCATCGGGTACATAACGCATGACCAGATTTTCAAAAAAGCGATCCGCTTCTTCATTGCTTAGGGCTTCAATCTCAAGCTCTACGGGTTTATGCTCTTGTCCGTAGCTTAAACGAGTCAGCAAAGCATCAAGGCTATTAGCTTGTGCAAATAATACGACATTGATGGTCCACAATGGATTGGCTTGTGCTTCTAACACCAGCATCCATAGCTCAGACACTAAGGTTTCGGAGAGTAGATGAGCGTCATCGACAACAATCACCACATCACAACCGCCACCATCTAGCAGACGAGCTAAGCTGTCAGAAAGTGTATCATGAGGATTAAATAACGGGCCTGAAACGATTTGGGTAAGAATGGTCGCTCGACGCTGCTGGTCATCTTGATTGGGATGACACAGCAACAGCGATTGGTTTTTATCTTCGGCCCACGCTTCTAAATAACGCTGCGCTAACCAAGATTTACCAAAACCTAATCCACCACCAACGGTAATGACATTTGAGCCAAAATTGGTCAATAATTGCAAACGCTCAAGTAGCTCGACTTGCGAATCTAATTCCAATATACGTAATTCATTCGCCAAACTCATTAGGCCGTCCTACTGACAGACAACTGTCAAATTAGTATCAATGAAGATTTACAGGGTGCGGCAGAAGTCAATCGCTTGTTCAATGACCGCTTCGGGTACACCTTTCACTACTTGTGATGTACCAATACTGGTTGGTAGCACCAAACGTAGTTCGCCTGAAAGCACTTTTTTATCACGCATCATGTGTTGCATAAAGTCAGAAAACGACATGCTTTCGGGCGTATGAATCGGTAAATTTGCTCTTTTGAGTATAGAAACAATCCGCTCAACTTGCTGATCGTTAATTAAACCTTGTAACTGCGCCGTTTTAGCGGCCATCACAGTTCCGGTAGAAACCGCTTCACCGTGTAGCCAATTACCATACCCGAGCTGCGCTTCAATCGCATGACCAAATGTATGACCTAGGTTCAACAACGCGCGAATTCCCGACTCTTTTTCATCTTGAGCGACCACATCGGCTTTAATTTGACAGCAGCGAGCGATGGCATAACTTAGCGCTTGCTCATCTAAGGCATAGAGTTTATCGAGATTCTCTTCCAACCAGACAAAGAAATCATGATCGTAAATGATGCCATATTTGATCACTTCCGCCATACCAGCGGCAAATTCTCGCGCAGGTAAAGTCGCCAAACATTCAGTATCAATAATGACGGCTTTCGGCTGATAAAATGCACCAATCATGTTTTTACCTAAAGCATGATTGACCGCGGTTTTACCGCCAACGGAGGAGTCCACTTGCGAAAGCAGCGTGGTCGGTATTTGGATAAAATCGACTCCGCGCTGATAACAGGCTGCGGCGAATCCAACTAAATCACCAATCACGCCACCACCTAAAGCGATGATCACCACATCACGGCTGTAATTACCTTCCAGCAGGTAACTCATCACCGTGTTAAATGTATCTAAAGTTTTGTACTGCTCGCCATCTGGCAGTTCAAGCAAGGAGACGTTACAAGCATGCGGTGCAAGAAGGGCGAAGATTTTATCCGCGTACAAAGGCGCGACCGTTACATTACTGATGACGACGACTTTTTGTTTGGCCGATAAGAAAGAAAGGAGGGCCGGATCATTAAATAATCCGGCGCCAATTGAGATTGGGTAGCTACGCTCATCTAAACTGACCGTAATCCGTTCCATGGTTTGCACTCCAAAATAAAGAACTTAGGAATGTTCTTCTAGCATTTTTACGATCTCGTTGGCTACCACTTTTGCACCTTGATCGTCAGTACGAACCGTAAAATCAGCGATCTCAGCGTAAAGATCGTTACGTTCATCAGCCAAGCATTCTAAGACTTCACGTGGATTGTCTGTTTGAAGCAATGGCCGTTTTTTGTCACGGTTCGTGCGTGCAAGTTGTTTTTCAATCGTCGTTTCAAGGTAGACCACAATACCACGAGCAGATAAACGATTACGGTTTTCTTTACTCTTAACAGAACCACCGCCTGTTGCGAGTACAATACCTTGTTTCTCGGTTAGGTCATTAATTACAGCTTCCTCACGTTTACGGAAGCCCTCTTCACCTTCGACGTCAAATACCCATGCGATATCTGCGCCTGTACGCTCTTCAATGACTGTATCTGAGTCTAAAAACTCCATATGCAGTTGTTGAGCAAGATGTCTACCAATTGTACTTTTGCCGGCGCCCATTGGGCCAACAAGGAAAATATTGCGTTTCTCAGCCATGTTTAGCAGTAATTTACAACGTTAATTCAATGACATCGCCACAAGATTAGCCAGTATAATACTGACCGTTAAGACGCTCGTGGCACCTATTCCTCACAGATGATTCGTGATAAGACCCGAAATTATCTAGATATGGTGCCACTAATGCAACTTTATTTTTTAACCAATCGCAATATCAGCCGTAAGTTATTGAATGACGACTTTCGGTGTCACGAAAATCAGCAGCTCACTTTTGCCTACTTGTTCATAGGAACGGCGGAACAATGCACCAAGTAATGGCAAATCACCAAGTAATGGCACCTTATCCACCGTATTGTTGACGCTATGTTGGAATATTCCACCAAGGACCACGGTTTCTCCATTATTGACCAATACTTGAGTGCCAATACGCTGAGTATTAATTGCAACCGCTTCTCCCGTCCCTGTTTTTACAATATCCCCAGGCCTGTCTTGAGTGACACTGAGATCTAACACTAAACGATTATCCGGCGTTATCTGCGGCGTTACTTTTAAACTAAGCACCGCTTTTTTGAAGGCGACTGTCGTTGCCCCGCTGGAAGAAGACTCCAGATAAGGGATCTCCGTACCCTGCTCGATATAAGCGGGTTTCTTGTTAGTCGTGATCAAACGAGGGCTGGAAATGATCTCCGCTTTCGACTCACGTTGCAGCGCTGAAAGCTCTAAATCCAACAACATATCCGACCCCAACTTAGCCACTTGGAAGGCAATACTTGAGGCGTTAGCAGAGGTCGCCGCTAAGTTTACGTTAAGGAAGTCATCAACGGGCAATGTGCTTTCCCCCAATTTGCCCACTTGGAATAAATTACTTTCAATACTTCCGCCTGCGGTGTTGTTGCCATTGGTCGAAGTAAAGCCCCAGCGTACGCCAAGTTCATCCAAATTACCTTCGTTGACCGTAACAATGCGCGCTTCAATCTGTACCTGTTTGACCGGGATATCGAGCGATTCAATAATTTGGCGTATCACCACAATATTCTCAGCCAATTCGCGGATCAGCAGTGAGTTGGTTCGCTCGTCGATACTGATGGAACCTCGCTCAGACAACATGCTGACTGCCCCTTCGCCGCCAATCATCTGCGCAATATCAGACGCCTTAGCAAAATTAATTTTGATGATTTCAGAACGCAGATCGCCCAACTCTTCAGCCAAACGTGCCTTTTCAAGCTGCTGCTTTTCACGTAAATCCAATTCTTCTTTAGGTGCAACTAAAATCACATTGCCGTCAACACGCTTATCTAATCCCTTGACTTGCAAAATGATATCGAGCACTTGCTGCCAAGGCACGCCATCAAGCCGTAGCGTCAGGTTACCAGTGACCGAATCTGAGACGACTAGGTTAAACGCGTTATAATCTGCGATAAGCTGCAAAACATTTCGCACAGGAATATCTTGAAAGTTAATCGAGATAAGCTTGCCCTCTTTCTCAAGAATGCTCTTCGGCTTAGGTTTTTCTTGTTCTTTCAGTTTGCCAATCACCACCTCAAGGTATTTCCCTTTCAAGCTGTAATCATACTTAAACTCGCCATGAATGGTCGCCAGTAACTGTGTACTTGGCTCTTTGCGCAATACCTCGATACTCTCAACAACGGTTGCAAAATCTTTGACGTCCAAGACATACAGTTTCTCATTGGAGACATCCGTCTTAAGCAGTTCAATTTGTAAACCGTCAGCCACTTTCTGCACATTAACTACTGTCGAAGGTGATGCGAGTTCAACAATCAATACAGCGTCTTTGTTTTTATTGACTCGAAAATCAATGCCTTTAAGCTCGTTGGTCTGCGTCGTTTCTGCCGCCACACTTAGCCCTGCCACACTCAATAATAAGCCAAATAAGAGGCTCCGAAATACCATAGTCATTTGTGTCTGTAGTCCTTTAATCATAGTGATTTCTCTAAATTCAAATTCTATTTCAGAGCCAATTTGACGTTACGTTGATTCCAACAACCTAAGCCGTCTGGCAAGGTTTCATTGATCAGCAGGTAATTGGAATTAACTCGAGTAACTTTGCCGTGATTCAAACCTAAATATTGTCCCGCTTTCACGTTGACGACCTTGCCTTGGGGCGTTTGCACTAATGCCGATACCGCGCCCCCGCTACTCATCACGCCTTTTAATCGCAGTTGATTAAGCGGATAGCGCTCTAGCTGGCCATTTTTACTGCGAGCTGGAGGTTGCCAGCAGTCTGCCTTCACTACAGGCTGATTTTGTACAATCGCTTCTTTAGGCAGCACAAAAGGTTCGCGGGATTCATGTTGCGCATAATGAGCAACTTCAAATTGAATAATGGGTTTTAATTTGGAGACTTCTTTGCGTGCTTGCCCCTCAACCTGCTCCACATAAACCTTCAATGAATCTTGATTCGCCTTACAACCAACCAATACGCTGGTACTAAACAGCACCATCAGCAGCAGATTATTGTTTTTCATCGTCCACCTCTTGCTTGAATTGATAGGTATAAGCGCGCACCCTAAAATGTAACGTACTGCTTTCCTGGCTAACCCGTTGCCAATCAACATCATCGAAATTAATAATGCGGGGCAATTTCGCGATCGCCTCGGAGAAATCACCAATGTCGTGGTAATTCCCAGTTAATTCGATATTGAGCGGCAAACGATACAGAAACTCTTTATTCTGTTTTTCTCCCCAATCAATACGTGTAAAGGTTAACGCGTTATCTAGCCCTAGTTCATTGACCGATGCCAGCATGCTTGCGAGCTCTTTTTGCACGGGTAATTGGCGTAATAAAAAATCATAACGTTCGGTTAATTCATCCAGTTGAGCTTGCAACTGGGGTAAGGTAGCGGCTTTGCTGGCCTTAATCCGTAAGGTCGATTTCAGCACCTCTTCTTGCTGTTTTAAGTTCTGCAATTGCTCATTTTGAGGCATCAGGTAGAACCACGCGCCAACGCCTTGAATAATCAGCATCAACACCAAAATAACCAGCAGTTGAGGCAGCAACGGCCATTCAGCCATTTCATCCATATCAAGATCTTGAAAACTAGTCATGGACAGCTCCTGTAGGCCGAATCTTGGTTAGCACAGAGCCCTGTGGTGTCGGCGAATGAAACATAAATGACACTTTAAATGTCTGAAACTCCTTACCAAATCGCTTATTACCGTGCACGATAGAGTGCATGTTGACATCGGAAAGTAAGGCTGATTTTTCAAAATTATCGAGCATGGTCGCAAGACGCGCAGTGCTGTCACTGATGCCCGTAATTTCAATTTCTTCACCATTCATTTTGATCTTATCGACGTAGACTCCTTCAGGCATAAGCTGTGGCATCAGGTTCATCAACTCGGTGGTTTTATTGCGTTGGCTTTGCAATGACTCGACGACCGACAAGCGAGTTAATAGTGCCTTGTGTTCTTGTTCCGTCATTTTTAATGCATTGATCTGTTTATCAAGCTGCTGAATGTATTGATTCAAATAAGCCAAACGAGACTCTTGCTGCTGCGCTTGCCCAGAGAAATACAAACCGATACCCCATTGAATACCAACAGCGCTCATCACACCTAAGACGACCAAGCCCATAAAACGACGCTTATGCGCCGCTCTTTGTTCCTCTCGCCAAGGCAGTAAGTTAATACTATGCAACATGAGAAGACTCCAACCACTCAATACCACGCAGTGCAAGGCCAGCCGCGGTGCTAAAACTCTGCCCAGACTGCTTACCTCGCTGGCGTTTCGCTAACTTATTGTTAAACAGAAGGAAGGGATCGAGAATCTCGCACTCAAGCTTGAGACGCCGTGAGATCTCTTGCGCCAACATCGGAGTATCTGCGCCACCACCTGAGAGCCAAATGCCTGCTAAACTGCCCGCGCCATTGACGGAGGTGAAAAGCTGCAACTGACGTTGAAGTCGCTCGATCAACTCATGCACAAAGCGCTCGTTTTTATCGGCTAATTCCGCATTGGTGCCCGACATCGCGCTGTCTTGGGACAACCACTGACAACCGAGAGGGATCTCTTTATGAAAAGGGGCTTTATCAGTAAAATCAATACAGAGCGCCGTTTGGGTATGGCCCACATCCATGAGCATCCAATCGCTGCGATGTTGTGCCCTGCTCGCCAACTGCCAAATGTTTAACAAACTGTGTATTTGCACATCAACCGCGATCGGTAAAAAGCCCGCTTTTTGAGCCGCTAACGCACGGCTTTCCACGACGTCTTTACGAGTGGCGTAAACTTGATAACTTACGGTGCTACTGCGACTCACGCTTTTTTCCATCACTTTGACGAAATCGAGACTCAGTTCTTCTATCGGGAACGGTGACTGATGAGAAAATGCCTGATAAATAGCAAACTCTTTTTCACGCGCCTGCAGGTCACTATCTATCTGTAATACCTTACTTATTACCGCATTGTCCGGTACCGATATGGCGACTTTGCGACTAAATAGTGGTAAACCCTTTCTTAGTTCTTTGAGTTTCTTTACAATTTTCTGATAATCCAGCGTGTGGTTATCGGAGAATATGTCCTCAGTAATAAATAATTCTTTATAACCGACGAGTGCATATGAATCACCCGCTAGCTTTAACACCACCGCTTTAATACTATGGTGGCCAATATCTATACCCGTAACCAATGATTTACCCATACGGCTTAGCTCCAGTAACGCTGCTTAGGCTTAGCTCGATTTGCTTATTTTGAGGTTAAATAAGCCACAATTTATTTTTAGAGCTAAATTTTTAGCCTAGAGTACAAGGGTTTGCATAAGGGCAGCCTTAACTAAACAGGGATTATCCGGTGAAGTTCATAAAGCGATTGTTATTACTTTCATTGATTTGCATTATTCTTGGAGTCACTACGATATTTGGCTTCTATTTTTACGTGAAGCCAGACCTCCCCGATGTAGCGACTTTACGTGATGTACAATTGCAGACACCGATGCAGGTCTATAGTCAAGATGGCAAGCTCATCGCCCAATTTGGAGAAAAGCGCCGAGTTCCGTTGCGTATTGAAGAGATCCCGCCTGAACTTATCGAAGCGATTATCGCCACCGAAGATAGCCGCTTCTACGAACACTATGGTTTTGACCCAATTGGTATCACTCGTGCTGCGGTCGCTGTGATCGCCTCAGGTAGCGCTAAACAAGGTGCAAGTACCATTACTCAGCAGCTTGCTCGTAACTTCTACCTCTCTAATGAGAAGAAGATCATGCGAAAAATCAAAGAGATTTTTATCGCTATTCATATCGAACAATTGCTGACGAAAAAAGAAATCCTAGAGCTTTACCTCAATAAAATTTATCTCGGTTACCGATCGTATGGAATTGGAGCGGCAGCCCAAGTTTATTTTGGAAAAGAAGTAAAAGATTTAACGCTGAGTGAGATTGCCCTAATTGCAGGACTTCCCAAAGCACCTTCAACTATGAACCCTATCTATTCTCTAGATCGCGCGACTAACCGCCGTAACGTGGTGCTACAGAGAATGCTTGATGAGAAATACATAACTCCAGCGCAATATACGCAAGCTCGCTCTGAGCCCTTAATGTCGAAATACCACGGTGCTGAAATTGAACTTAATGCACCTTATGTGGCAGAAATCGCCCGTTCATGGATGGTGGAGCGCTATGGTGAAGAGTCGGCCTATACCTCTGGCATGATTGTCACCACAACGGTAGATTCCAAACAGCAGCAAGCCGCGAGTAAAGCTGCAATCAATAACCTACTCGCCTATGATGAGCGTCATGGCTATCGCGGTGCTGAAAAAGTAGTTTGGAAAGAAGGCCAAACGCCATTGAATGAACAGCAACTGGCCGAGCACTTAAATAATGAACCGACTTATGGAGATTTATTACCAGCCGTCGTTACCCACGTAAGCAGCCAATCGGCTACGGTTTGGGTTAAGAACCAAGGATTGCAGACCATTGAATGGCAAGGCATGAACTGGGCTCGCCGTTTCTTAACTGATTCTCGACAAGGACCGGTTCCGAGTACAGCGACGGAAATCATAGCCGCTGGTGAACAAATTTGGGTACGTAATCGTGCTGAATACAGTGATGAGCATACCACCGACGAAGTACCACAGTGGTACTTAAGCCAAGTACCCAATGCCAACACTGCCTTTGTTGCCATGAACCCAGAAAATGGTGCGGTACTGGCGCTGGTTGGCGGCTTTAACTTTGTGCACAATAAATTTAACCGTGCGACTCAATCGGTGCGCCAGGTCGGCTCAAGTATTAAACCCTTTATCTACTCTGCCGCCATCGATAAAGGCATGACCTTAGCGACGCTCATTAATGATGCGCCGATTAACCAGTGGGACCAAAGCCAAGGTACAGCATGGCGTCCTAAAAACTCACCACCGACTTATATTGGGCCAACTCGTCTTCGCGTTGGCTTGGCTCAATCCAAAAACGTGATGGCGGTGAGAGTGCTACGCGCTGTTGGGCTGGATGAAACACGTGAGTATCTCACTCGCTTTGGTTTTGATATTGACCAAGTACCACGCTCAGAAACCATAGCCTTAGGTGCGGGAAGCTTAACGCCGGTTAAGATGGCGCAAGGCTATTCCGTGTTTGCCAATGGTGGCTATTATGTTGAACCCTATTACATCAGCAAAGTTGAAGATCCCTTTGGCAAACTTGAGTATCAAGCCACACCAAAAGTCGTTTGCCAACAGCAATGCACCCCAGACACAAATGAGTTCGATGAGCAAGATGTTGCATCACACTATGCTCCACAAGTAATTTCCGAACAAAACGCATTTCTTGTCCGAGAGATGATGTACAGCAATATTTGGGGTGGCGGAAATTGGCGTGAAGGAACGGGTTGGAATGGTACAGGCTGGCGTGCACAAAAGCTGGGGCGTCGTGATATTGGTGGTAAAACAGGAACGACCAATGACTCCAAAGATGCGTGGTACAACGGATATGCACCGGGCATGGTCGCTATTGCTTGGGTCGGATTTGATGATCATAACCGCAACTTAGGTAGGACAACCGAAAACAGCAATGTAGATGACGATGGTGTATCCGGTGCAGAAGCGGGAGCAAAAACGGCACAACCTGCTTGGATTGATTTTATGCGTCAAGTACTGGTCGATGTGCCAGCGCAAGACAAACCCATTCCCGCCAATATTGTGCGGGTAAGAATCGATATCGATACCGGCTTGTTAACCAATAAGTTTGATTCAAGCTCGATGTTTGAATACTTCATTCAAGGCACAGAGCCAACCGAGTATGTCGCAGAGAGTGTCTCTGACAACATCTACTCTTCACCTACAGGTGAAGAGCTATTCTAAAGCTCAGTAAAAAGAGGCTACATTTAGCCTCTTTTTTTATTTCTCATTTAGCTTTGTTTTGATTGCGTGAGCCAACTGCTCAAAACGCTGCCTCAATGGCGATCCCGGCCGATAAGCTAATACTAAGCGGCGTGAAGGCTGCGGGTTGACCGCTTTAAGGTAACAAACACCATCCTTCTCTTTGACATCTGGTAAAGAGAGCTCAGGTAACAGGGTAATTCCCCCACCCGCTGCGACCATATTACGCAGCGTCTCTAAGCTGGTCGCTTTAAAACGTTCGTCATCTTTTGCGCCTGCCGCAAAACAGAAGCCTAAGGCTTGATCGCGTAAGCAATGACCGTCACCTAAAGCCAATACCGTTCGCCCTTTCAAATCCAACATACTTACTTCACTTTTTGCAGCCCATTCATGCCCACTAGGCACGGCAATACTCAATGCTTCGTCATACAGATCAATCTCTTTAAAGTGAGCCGTTTCCGCAACGGAGGCCAGCACTAAACAATCGAGTTTTCCATCTTCTAACTGGCGCACAAGCTGTTGGGTTTGCGCTTCGTGTAAATAGAGCTCCAGTTCAGGAAATTGCTCTTTTAAAAAAGGCACAATACGCGGCAAAAGGTAAGGGCCTAAAGTGGGAATGAATCCAATATGGATAGGACCACTCATCGAGCCACCCTGGCCGCTGGCCATATCTCTGAAGGTTTTGATTTCACTTAAAATACGCTTGGCCTGATCGACCAATTGCAGGCCCGAATCGGTGAACAATACTCGGCGACTGCTGCGCTCTAATAATACTGTTCCCAGCTCATCCTCCAGTTTGCGGATCTGGCCACTGAGTGTTGGCTGGCTCACAAAACAAGCTTCTGCTGCTTTACGAAAATGTTTATGTTCAGCTAATGATACTAAGTACTCAAAATCACGAATGTTCATCTTCAATCTCAATAGAATCCACCTATCAAAACCATAGCATCAAACGATTGGAGCTATCAAAGGTTTTCTTCCATAATGGCTTCAACAAATGAGAGCAGCGGCTCTTAAAATCATAACCTAACTTAGAAAATCACAAGGAAAATAGAATGTTAGTATCTAAAGAAGGCCAAGCGGTACCACAAGTCACTTTCCCTACTCGTCAAGGTGATGCTTGGGTTAATCTCACAACAGATCAATTATTCAAAGGTAAAACCGTTATCGTATTTAGCTTGCCAGGTGCCTTCACCCCAACCTGTTCATCAAGCCACTTGCCGCGTTACAACGAACTGTACCCGGTGTTTAAAGAGCATGGCGTTGATGACATCCTATGTGTTTCGGTGAACGATACCTTTGTGATGAATGCTTGGAAAGCAGACCAAGAAGCAGAGAATATTACTTTCATTCCTGATGGCAATGGCGAATTTACTGACGGTATGGGTATGTTAGTTGATAAAAGCCAAATCGGTTTTGGCAAACGTTCATGGCGTTACAGCATGCTAGTCAAAGATGGCATCATCGAAAAAATGTTTATCGAAGCTGATGAACCGGGTGACCCGTTCAAAGTATCAGATGCTGACACCATGCTGAAATACATTGCACCTAACTATAAAACACAAGAATCGGTTACCGTATTTACTAAACCAGGTTGCCCATTCTGCACTAAAGCAAAACAACTCTTGATTGACCACGGTCTTCAATATGAAGAAGTGGTATTGGGTAAAGATGCAACCACAGTGAGCTTACGAGCTATCACAGGCCGTACCACCGTTCCGCAAGTTTTCGTTGGTGGTAAACACATCGGCGGCAGCGAAGAGCTAGAAGCTTACCTGGGCTAATCACGCCTGCCCTAGGAAAATCTTCCTAGGGCATCCTCCTCATTTAGACTCAATGACAGCATTATTAAATGTTGCCATCGACTATTCACATTCCAAATTTAGAGAAAGCGATGATGAAACAGTTAAACGTTGATGTAGCCATTATTGGTGGTGGGACCGCAGGACTCGGCGCTTATCGTGCAGCAAAAGCACATACGACTAGTGTCGTCATGATCGAAGGTGGCCCATACGGAACCACATGCGCTCGCGTCGGCTGCATGCCATCTAAGTTACTGATTGCGGCCGCTGAAAGCGTCCATCACATCCACAAAGCTCCTGCTTTTGGTGTTCATCCTCAAGGTGAAATTGTCATTAATGGACGTGAAGTGATGGCGCGGGTAAAACGTGAACGTGACCGCTTTGTCGGATTTGTGCTTGAAGGCGTTGAGGAGATCCCCGCTGAAGACAAAATCTCAGGCTACGCCCAATTTATCGACAACCACACCCTACAGGTCGACAACCATACACGAATCAGCGCCAAGCGGATCGTGATTGCTACCGGTTCTCGCCCAGCCTACCCCGCGGTATGGCATGAACTTGGCGATCGCTTAATCATTAATGATGACCTATTTGAGTGGGACGACTTACCCGAATCTGTTGCCGTATTTGGCCCGGGAGTTATTGGCTTAGAACTAGGCCAAGCCTTGCATCGTTTAGGGGTAAAAGTAAAGCTGTTCGGCATTGGTGGACAAGTTGGCCCATTAACCGACCCTGATGTGATGGCTTACGCTGATAAAACGTTTAAGGAAGAATTCTATTTAGACGCTGACGTTAAAGTGGAAAGCATGAAACGCATTGCTTCTCCAACAGGCCAAAACGACAAAGTTGAAATCCAATTCATCAACCGTGAAGGGCAGCTCGAGACATTTGTCGTTGACTATGTGTTGGCGGCAACCGGTCGTCGCCCGAACGTAGATAAATTGGCAATTGAAAATACCGATGTAGCCCTTGATGCGCGTGGCGTACCAGCGGCCGATCACTATACGCTGCAAACCTCTGTAGACAGTATTTTCATTGCTGGTGATGCAAGTAATCAACTGCCACTGCTTCATGAAGCGGCCGATCAAGGTCGTATTGCAGGGGATAACGCTGGCCGCTACCCAGATATTCGTGCCGGGCTTCGTCGTTCTTCTATCTCAGCGGTTTTTTCAGACCCACAAATTGCGATGGTCGGTGAATCCTACAAACAGCTAACCACTCGTTTGGGAAATTGTGGCTGTTTTGCTATCGGTACTGTGTCGTTTGAAAATCAAGGCCGTTCACGCGTCATGCTGCGCAATAAAGGGTTATTGCATGTGTATGGCGAACAAGGAACAGGGCGATTTTTAGGCGCTGAAATGATGGGGCCGAATGCAGAGCACTTGGCTCATTTGCTGGCGTGGGCACATCAAAATCAGATGACGATTTCACAGATGTTGGATATGCCTTTTTATCACCCCGTAATTGAAGAAGGCGTGCGCACCGCGCTGCGTGATCTAAACGCTAAACTGCATTTAGGTCCTGAGATGATAAAGCATTGCATGGACTGCGGTCCGGGCTGTTAATTTTCAACATCCATTCATGCGGTCGCCCTTGTGCGGCCGTTTTTTATACGCTTTAGTTTCAGCCGCGCCTTAGACTCACACCTTCGCGCACGTTATACTGCCGTTATTTTCTCTTTAATGAACGCGCTTATGCCTTGCAATAACTGCCAATCTTCGTGGTTTTGGAAAAAAATCGGCCGCTGCCAACGTTGTATGGATCAGCTCACTGTTTTGTCAGTTGGGTGCTGGCTTGTGTGGTGGTGGTTATGCAGGGAGAACCCTAAAACCATTGAATCGATCAGCTTGCTAATAGCGGGCTTTGCCTTTAACGGTTTGCTGTTTTTACATCTGTGGATGAAGTTTGTGGTACTCCCTTGGCGTAAGCGGCAAGGGCGCGACAAATAAAAAGCCAAAGAGCACAAAAGAAAAAGCCCCAGAACCAATAGTAGGTTTGGGGCCTTCTTAGATTCTTCTAAGAAAAAGCAGTGGTACATTTATAGACCACGCTTTTCTTAAATTGTTCCGTGATCATTCGATCTTTTTGAGATCTTTTTCCAAGGCCTCATTAACGGCAATAATCACGTTGGTAATCAACGTATTAAGCGACGCTGACTCGCTTGATGATCTGCTCAACCAAATTGATCTCAAGCGCCACTTCATCACAAGCGTGCTGCCGTGGGCATTGTTCACAATCTTTAAGCACTTTCTCTGGCAGTAAGCTTTTTGAGGTTGGAATAAAATCATGCTTCATGAAAAACTCTGGCGTTCGAGTCAGAACAAACACTTTCTTAATCGCCATTTGCCGCGCTTTATTCACCAAATACGAGACGATCGCTTTTCCTTGTCCTTGACCTTGCCAACCTGCTTCTACACCAAGCGAACGAATTTCAGCCAACCCAGAGTCATAGACATATAACGAGGCGCATCCCGTCACTTCACCATGGTGTTCCGCCACGGCAAATGAACCAATATCGCGCACCAACTCATTGCGTGAACGAGGCAGATTTTCTCCCATATTCGCCCAATAAGTGACCATACTTTCTAGCGTTTCAATATCCGTCAAACGGGCAGGACGAACTTTCACCGCCGTGGTGTCACGTTTGTCTAAACGCGCTTTAGCTTGATCAACCGCATAGGCCACTTGTTTTGGCGAAACGCCACCTAAAGCGCTGCGTTTTTCTAAGCAAGATTCAATGGTGAGGATCGCATAAACATCATCTTCAATGACCGACGAAAACTCTTTAAGCTCGGCAAGGGTCAGTTCTTCAAGCGCACACCCTTTCGCAATCGCGCCAACCACAGCTACGCCCACAATATGGTGCGCTTCACGGAAAGGGATCCCTTTGGCGACTAAATAATCAGCTAATTCGGTAGCATTGGCATAGCCTTGTTTGGCCGCTTCTAAAGTCCGTTCGGTTTTAATTTTGATGCCATCAAAGCAAAGCGCAGCCATTTCCATGCAGTCGTTCCAAGTATCCAGCGCGTCAAACAGCCCTTCTTTGTCTTCTTGCATATCTTTGTTATAAGCCAGTGGTAAGGCTTTGACCGTCATCATCATGCCCGCAAGCGAGCCATAAACACGGCCAGTTTTGCCACGGATCAGCTCTAATGCATCAGGGTTTTTCTTTTGCGGCATCAAGGATGAACCCGAAGTCACGGTGTCAGCCAGTTCGATAAAACCAGACTCACCCGAGTTGTAGAAGATCATATCTTCCGCCAAGCGCGATAAATGCAGCATCGAGATCGACGCCACCGACATCAATTCCATCACGTGATCTCGGTCGGATACTGAATCGAGCGAGTTACGCGTGGCACGGCGAAACCCTAAATGATGAGCAAGCTGTTCACGATCAATCGGATAGGCCGTACCTGCCAGCGCGCCGGAGCCAAGCGGACAAGTATCAAGGCGCTTAATCGCATCATTTAAACGAGAGTAATCACGCTCAAACATTTCAACATAGGCCAAACACCAATGCGCAAAGGTCACTGGTTGCGCACGTTGCAGGTGGGTATAACCGGGCAAAACCGTCGCTTGGTGCTGCTGAGCAACCGACACTAGTTTCGTTTGCAGGCGATCTAACCCCAACAGTAATTGCTGACCTTGCTGGCGGCACCACAATTTTAAATCGGTCGCGACTTGGTCATTACGAGAGCGCCCAGTGTGCAGCTTTTTTCCTAAATCACCCACTTTGCTGATCAACTGCTGCTCAACCCAAGAGTGAATATCTTCTGCATCAGAGCGTAAGATCTGCTCAGGATCTTCCATCACTTCCAGTTTGAGTTCGTTGAGCGCAAGTTCTAGTTTTTGCTGCTCCTCTTCGCCCAAAACATTCACTGACACCAACGCCTTTGACCATGCTATAGAGCCCACAATGTCTTGTTCAGCCAATCGGTAATCAAAGCGAAGTGAATCGTTGAACTCTTTGAACCTCGTGTCTGCTGCTTGGGTAAATCTACCGCCCCATAATGCCATTGCGTATCTCCTGCTCTTAGGTCGCGACTGAGCGTGACCACATCAAATTGCTCAATCATTTTTATAATAAAGATCGCTACTAGAGCGATCTTTTATTGTTATTTTTGTGTCTCTACCTTGGGTGTTAACCTAGGCTTTATTCTTTTTTGCTTCGTTCAATGCTCTGATCCGGCTTGCCAACGAATAGAGACGAATGAAGCCGCCCGCGTGGCTTTGGTCATACACAACATCTTCACCAAAGGTCGCAAACTCTTCCGAGTACAAGCTGTTTTCCGAACGTTTTTGCGTCACTGTCGCTTGCCCTTTGTAAAGCTTCACAACCACTTCACCATTAACATCCTGTGCCAGCTCATCGGCTGCGGCCATGATGGATTTACGCAGCGGAGTGAACCAACGGCCATCGTATACAAGATGCGACGCTTTGACACCCAGTTCTTCACGAAATTCGAATGAGGCTTTATCGAGAACTAACTGCTCAACAGCACGCAACGCTTCCATCATGATGGTGCCTCCCGGGGTTTCATAACAACCACGAGACTTCATACCAACCAAACGGTTTTCGACGATGTCGATACGACCAACGCCGTGTTTAGAGCCTTTCTCATTAAGGTAAACGAGTGCGTTGTAAGGCGTCATCAGTTCACCATCGACGCCAACGACTTCGCCTTTCGCGACCTGCAGTGTGACAAACTCTGGCTCATTTGGCGCTTGCTCTGGATCTACTGTCCATACCCAGCAATCCTCATTAGGGGCGTTCCAAGTACTCTCAAGCACGCCACCTTCGGTCGAAATGTGCCACGCGTTCGCATCACGCGAGTAAATTTTCGTCAATGAAGCGGCGCAAGGAATGTTACGCTCAGCAAGGAAATCAAGACACTCTTCACGACTCACGATGTCCCACTCACGCCAAGGGGCAATCACATGTAAATCAGGCGCTAGGGCTGCAAACGCACCTTCAAAACGCACTTGGTCATTACCTTTCCCCGTACAGCCGTGACACAGCGCATCAGCACCCACTTTACGCGCCACTTCAACTTGAGCTTTGGCAATGATTGGGCGAGCCATTGACGTCCCAAGCAGGTATTTACCTTCGTAATAAGCACCTGTTTTTAGTGTTGGGTAGATGTATTCAGCGACCATCTCTTCTTTAAGATCGACCACATAACACTCTGACGCGCCAGACGCTTTCGCTTTCTCTTCAATGCCGACCAATTCTTCTTCACCTTGGCCGACATCGGCAACAAAGGCAACCACTTCACAATCGTAGTTTTCTTTTAACCACGGAATGATTACCGAGGTATCTAGACCGCCAGAGTATGCGACAACGACTTTATTGACTTGAACCTTGCTCATCTTACTTTCTCCATTTCCCGGCGCTGCGCTTGGCGGTCAGTGCTCTGGGTGATTAATTACTTACAGCTGTTATCAACAACTGATTAAATACGTTTATTGAGGTAAAAATTGGGTCCCGATACTTTCGCCCGCAAACAATTTGCTGAGCTTATCTGGGTAACGCCATGTCGCCACTTCAATCGGGCGACCTAAATCATTTGCCGCTTCCAGCGCCGCTTTCACTTTGACAATCATGCCATCCGTGATCACTTTGCCTTTAATCAGCGCATTGGCCTGCTGCTCATTGAGGCTCGACAACAAATGGCCTTTGCCATCCAGCACGCCGCTCACATCGGAAAGCAGAACGAGTTCTGCGTCCAATGCGCCAGCCACTGCAACGGCTGCTTGATCGGCGTTGACATTCATCATTTGGCCATCAGCGGTCAGGCCAATCGAGCTGATAATAGGCAAACCACCAGCGGCTAAAATCGCTTGCACGATTTGTGAATCACCAGGAGAAGCCTTGCCCACTGCGCCGAGTTCTGGATCCAACTCTTCGACTTTGCATAACCCGCCATCAGCGAGCGATAAACCAACCGCATTTAAGCCATCTTTAATCGCTTGCCCTTGCAGCATTTTGTTGGCTGTTCCAGCCAGCGCGCCTGCAATCAGCGGAATTTGGTCATAAGGCGTGACACGCAAACCTTCTTTCTTCACGGTTTTTAGTTGTAATTTCGCCATCAGGTCATCGACGAGATAACCGCCCCCGTGCACGATGACAATTCGTCGCTGAGCTTGGGCTTGATACAGTGCGATTGCGCCAAACAGTTTGCTTAGCGTTTCAGAACAAGACAGCGCCGCGCCGCCTAACTTAATCACTAATGGATTTTGCTTTGTATCTGTCATATTTAACCCTTACGCTTGGTGCGTTACACCAAAGCCGTTAGCTCAGAAAAACCGTAATGAATATTTAAACACTGCATCGCTTGGCTCGATGCCCCCTTTAATAAATTATCGATCGCGGACACGACGATAATATGCTCACCTTGCACTCGCCAACCGAGGTCGCAAAATGGTGTAAATTCAACATCTTTGATGCTCGGCAAGGTTGATTTGAGCCGAACCGCTGGTTTGTTAGCGTACGCCTTCTCAAAAGCATGGCTGACTTGTTGCTCTGAAATACCTGATGCAAGCTTCATCGTCACGGTGGCCAAAATACCGCGTTTGAAATTCCCTAAGTGAGGCGTAAAAATCACATCACATCCTAAATGGGCGACGATTTCAGGTTGGTGGCGATGAGTAAACACGCCGTATGGCTGTAAACTCACTTCACAAAAACTGTTGGTTAATGTCGCTTTTCTGCCCGCGCCTGTGACACCGCTGGTGGCATTAATCACCGGCCATTGAGTTGTATCTAACAAACCCGCTTCAACCAAAGGCTTTATCGCAAGTTGCGATGCGGTTGGATAGCAACCCGCAACAGCGATCAATTGGCTCTGCTTAATTGCCTCACAATTCCATTCCGCCAGTCCATAAACCGCGTTTTCTAACCATTTAGGGTGTTGATGTTTAAAACCATAGTAATTTTGGTAAAAATCATCACCTTTGACGCGAAAAGCACCAGAAAGGTCGAAAACTTGACAATTTTGCGCAAGAAAAATAGGCGCGAGATCATGGCTCACCTCATGAGCCGTAGCTAAAAACACCACATCACATTGGCTTGCAACGCTCACCGGATCCATTAATGGTTGTACCTGCATGTCGACAATACCGGAGAGTTTGCCATGCAGCTCAGCCATTGGTTTTCCAGCATCTAGGCTATTGGCGGAAACGTATAAACCTGATAGCGTGAGTTGTGGGTGTTTTTGCACCATATACGCCAACTCAGCGCCGGTATAACCGCTAGCTCCGATAATTGTGGTTTTCAACATCTCGTGACATCCAATTTCAAGGTAAAAAAGACAATCTAAAAATGACTATAAATTTCAAAAAAAGATACTTAACTCGGTTTTTTATTCACACAAAGTGATTTAATATGTGTTTTACCTTCTCGCAATTACTCTGTCAATACTAGGAGCAAAGATAATATGCAATTACCCAGTTTTCTTGAGGTTTACCAAGGTCTGATTTCGACCTCTTCCATCAGCTCCACAGATGCTCGTTGGGACGAAGGTAACCAGGGTGTGATTGATAAATTGGCAAGCTGGTTTTCCAGCTTAGGTTTTACCGTCGAAACCATTGAAGTCGCGCCGGGAAAATACAATTTAGTGGCTAAGAAAGGCAGCGGTGAAGGTGGCCTACTGCTCGCGGGGCACAGTGATACCGTTCCGTTTGATGAAGGACGTTGGAATTTTGAACCGCACGCGTTAACGCAAGCCAATGATCGTTTCTATGGCTTAGGCACGGCAGACATGAAAGGCTTTTTTGCTTTTATCTACGAAGCGGTGAAAAAAGTCGATTGGAGTAAACAGAGTAAACCGCTGTATGTGTTGGCGACCTGTGATGAAGAAACCACCATGCTCGGCGCACGTCATTTCACTGAACATGCACCATTTCAACCGGATTACTGCATTATTGGTGAGCCGACTAGCCTTGTGCCCATCCGCGGCCATAAAGGCCACGTAGCCAACGCTATTCGAGTGACAGGAAAATCGGGCCACTCGTCTGATCCTGCTCTGGGCGTAAATGCCATCGAAATCATGCATGAAGTGCTGTTCGCGTTAATGCAACTGCGCGACAAATTGATCAAAGAGTACCATCACCCAGGCTTTGCCATTCCTCACCCCACTTTGAACCTCGGCCATATCCACGGTGGCGATAGTCCAAACCGCATTTGTGGCTGCTGCGAATTGCATTACGATGTGCGCCCGCTGCCCGGCATGAGTCTAGATGGGCTCGATAACTTGCTGCGCAATGCACTGAATGAAGTCAGTGCAAAATGGCCCGGTCGCATTGAGATTACCGCGCTGCATGATGCGATTCCGGGTTATGAATGTCAGCATGATCACCCCTTTATTGGCAACATTGAAGAGATTTGCAATACCGCTTCACAAACCGTGAATTACTGTACTGAAGCACCGTTCTTACAACAATTATGCCCAACACTAGTACTCGGCCCAGGTTCGATCGATCAAGCGCATCAACCGGATGAATTCCTAGCGTTTGAATTTATTGATCCAACCATCTCGATTTTGTCCAA
This sequence comes from Vibrio sp. V12_P9A6T4, assembly GCF_963874835.1. Taxonomy (NCBI): domain Bacteria; kingdom Pseudomonadati; phylum Pseudomonadota; class Gammaproteobacteria; order Vibrionales; family Vibrionaceae; genus Vibrio; species Vibrio sp. V12_P9A6T4. The sequence continues at coordinate 79,156 of NZ_CAWNJO010000011.1, forward strand.
AGCAATGTATAAATACTGCTTCTAGCCTACCAAGCTTACTCAAGCGATAAATGCCTGACCGGGTTTCTACGGTCGGGCATTTTTGTAATAAAATTTCAGTAATTTACGCCAATTATTCACCAAATGATCACGTTCAATAACATTCAGCAATAATCGTAAAAATAGTCGGCTTTATTTGACTCTACAGGGATCTTTTCGCTAGATTGTGTACTTAGCAAGGAACAATGGATGTAATTTTTTTACAAGGCAGGATGACAATGAACGAAAAATACGCTGCGCTCAAAAGTAACGTGAGCATGCTTGGCCGTTTGCTGGGCAACACCATTCAGGACGCCCATGGTGACGTTATCTTAGAGAAAGTGGAAACCATCCGAAAACTTTCAAAATCAGCCCGTAATGGCAATCAAGCCGACCGAGACAGCTTGGTTGAAGAGATCAAAAACCTTCCCAACGAACAGCTCACCCCAGTAGCGCGGGCATTCAACCAATTTCTTAACTTAACCAACATGGCCGAGCAGTACCACACCATTTCACGTCACTGTGAAGAACATGTGTGTGAGCCTGATGCGATTAATTTACTGTTTACTAAACTGAATCAAAATAAAATCAGTAAATTGGATGCTGCTCAAGCGGTACGCGATCTCAATATCGAGTTAGTGCTAACGGCTCACCCAACCGAAATTACACGCCGCACGATGATCAACAAGCTGGTGAAAATTAACGAGTGTCTCTCCAAGCTTGAACTCAGTGACCTTTCATTTAAAGAGCGCCAAAAAACCGAACGCCGTTTAGAACAGTTGATCGCGCAAAGCTGGCATTCAGATGTGATTCGTAAGCAGCGCCCTACGCCACTGGATGAAGCAAAATGGGGCTTTGCGGTGGTGGAAAATTCTCTATGGCAAGCCGTGCCTGATTTTCTTCGTGAATTTGATGAGCACCTCACCAACTACTTAGGTGAAGGACTACCAATTGATGCACGCCCTGTGCATTTCTCTTCGTGGATGGGCGGCGACCGTGATGGTAACCCCTTTGTGACTCATAAAATCACCCGTGAAGTAATGCTGCTTTCTCGCTGGAAAGCGGCCGATCTCTACCTAGGTGATATCAATGAGCTGGTCAGCGAATTGTCGATGACCAAATGCAGTGACGCGCTACGCGATTTGGCTGGCATAGATGAACACGAACCTTATCGCGCCATTCTCAAACGCCTGCGTGAACTGCTCAGCGAAACACTGGAAGTGTTGGATGCCAAGATCAATGGCCAACAACTGGCACGCAAAGCACCACTGCAAAATATCGCACAGTTGTGGGAACCGCTTTATGCCTGCTACCAATCTTTACATCAATGCGGCATGGGCGTCATTGCCGATGGCTCGCTGCTTGATACTCTGCGCCGGATTAAAGCGTTTGGTGTGCATCTTGTACGTTTGGACATTCGCCAAGAGAGCACTCGTCACTCTGATGTGATCTCCGAGCTCACCCGTTATTTAGGCATTGGTGATTATGACCAGTGGAGCGAGCAAGACAAAATTGCGTTTCTCACCAATGAGTTGAGCTCAAAACGTCCTTTGTTACCTCGTGACTGGCAGCCTTCAGAAGCGGTACAAGAGGTGATCGACACCTGTAAAATCGTTGCTTCTCAGCCTCGCGAAGCCTTTGGTGCTTATGTGATTTCGATGGCTCGTACCGCATCAGATGTACTTGCCGTACATCTATTGTTGCAAGAATGTGGTTGCCCTTACCGCATGGACGTTTGTCCACTGTTCGAAACTTTGGATGATTTAAACAACGCAGAAACGGTGATCCGCCAGCTAATGGGCATTGATCTCTATCGTGGCTTTATTCAAAACCACCAGATGGTGATGATTGGTTACTCTGATTCCGCTAAAGATGCAGGTGTAATGTCCGCCGGTTGGGCGCAATACAGCGCAATGGAAGCTTTGGTTAATGTCAGTGAAGAGGCCGGAATTGAACTGACACTATTCCATGGACGTGGCGGCACCATTGGTCGCGGGGGCGCTCCAGCACATGCGGCACTGCTTTCACAACCACCCAAAAGCTTAAAAGGTGGCTTGCGTGTGACGGAGCAAGGCGAAATGATCCGCTTTAAACTTGGTCTACCAGAAGTAGCGGTCAATAGTTTTACGATGTACGCCAGCGCCATTTTAGAAGCAAACCTGCTGCCACCACCAGAGCCAAAACAAGATTGGCGCGACTTAATGGAGGTATTGTCTGAAGTCTCTTGCGAAGCGTATCGCCATATTGTTCGCGGCGAGCCGGACTTTGTCCCGTACTTCCGCCAAGCAACGCCAGAGCTAGAGCTGGGTAAATTACCGCTCGGTTCACGTCCGGCTAAACGCAACCCTAATGGTGGGGTCGAAAGCTTACGTGCAATCCCGTGGATCTTCTCTTGGAGCCAAAACCGCCTCGTGCTACCAGCCTGGCTAGGTGCGGGAGAAGCAATTCAGTTTTCTATCGATAAAGGACACCAAGCACTGCTGGAAGAGATGTGCCGTGAATGGCCATTTTTCTCAACGCGTTTGGGCATGCTAGAGATGGTTTACTCCAAGTGCAACATTGAAATCTCACGCTATTACGATGAACGCCTAGTCGATGAATCGTTACGCCCGCTCGGTGAGCGTTTGCGTTCTCAATTACAGAAAGACATCAAAGCGGTGTTAAATGTAGAAAACAATGAGAACTTGATGCAAAGCGATCCTTGGGGTCAAGAGTCAATCCGTTTGCGCAATATCTATGTTGAGCCATTAAATATGCTGCAAGCAGAGCTGTTGTACCGCACTCGCCAAACCGAAACCGCACCAGCAGAGTTAGAAGAAGCCTTAATGGTGACTATCGCGGGTATTGCAGCAGGAATGCGTAACACAGGCTAAGTAACAGCATTTTGTTTCACAAACTAGCTAAAAGGCCGCCTCTGTGCGGCTTTTTATTTTAAATCACAAAAATTATTGAGCATATTATCAGTTTTTTAAGCTAAACTAACAAAGTATTCTACTTTATGCTTATTATTTAGATATACTACTGCTCCTCTGCGGTAGCATACAAACATAACAAATCGCAGGTCGATATGCGTCACGCATATAATCCTAGGTGATAAACGGCTTTTTAAGGTGACACAACCCACTCCGTCAATAGAACGGTGGGTGTTGCTTACACTCATTCATGATTGATGCCATCAGAAGCACAACACGAGTTTGAGCAAGTTGTTTTTGAGTTTATTAACCATTTGGATTAAAGACATGTCATTACCACACGTTATCCTCACTGTTTTGAGCACTCGCGATGCCACAGGGTACGACATCACAAAAGAGTTCTCTTCGAGCATTGGCTATTTTTGGAAAGCCAGCCACCAACAAGTTTACCGCGAACTGAATAAAATGGGTCAACAAGGCCTAGTCACTTGTGTATTAGAACCGCAAGATGGCAAGCCAGATCGTAAAGTTTACTCCATCACCGATGCAGGTCGCAGCGCTTTAGGTGAATGGTTTGACCAACCTACAGCTCACCCAACCGTACGTGATGAATTTAGCGCTAAATTGATCGCTTGCGCGGTACAACCAGCAACACCTTACCGAATTCAACTGGGTGAATTGGTTGAAGAATCGAAAAAACTGGTTGCTCACTACAAAGAGATTGAGTCTGCGTACTATGCAACACCAGCTACTCTCGATAAGCTACAGCGCCTTGAGCGTCTAACACTACGCCGCAACCTACTGGTTCGCCAAGCGTGGGTTGATTGGGCTGAAGAAGTGCTTGCTGAACTCGATGCAATGGCTTAATGCCAACCATAAAAAAGGGTGATGCTCTGTGAGCATCACCCTTTTTGTTTTCCGCGACCAAATCAAATACCATCACCGGCAATGAAACTTTGAGAGCGGCCATTAAATTGTTGGTCCATATCTAACGAAGGCTTGTCGGTTTGCGGACGACCGACAATTTTGGCTGGCACTCCAGCGACGGTAGTGTGCGGAGGCACCGCTTGCAATACCACCGAACAAGAACCAATTTTCGCCCCTTCGCCCACTTCAATATTACCGAGAATTTTGGCACCCGCGCCAATCATCACGCCTTCACGAATTTTCGGGTGGCGATCGCCGCACTCTTTACCCGTTCCGCCTAGCGTTACATCTTGCAAAATCGAGACATCATTCTCCACCACCGCGGTTTCACCGATCACAATACCTGTGGCATGGTCAAGCATGATGCCGCGGCCAATACGTGCAGCAGGATGGATGTCCACTTGGCAAGCTACCGAAATTTGGTTTTGAAAATAGGTAGCCAACGCTACTCGACCTTGCTTCCATAACCAGTTCGCGACGCGATAGCCTTGTAAGGCATGGTAGCCCTTGAGATAAAGTAGAGGCATTGAAAACATAGATACCGCGGGGTCGCGATTGACAGTCGCGCAGATGTCACACGCCGCCGCTTCCATAATGCTGGGGTCTGCGGCAAATGCCTCTTCGACCACTTCACGCACCGCCATCGCAGGCATTGAGGCCGTATTCAGCTTATTGGCAAGAATGTAGCTCAAGGCCGAGCTTAAACTATCATGCTTAATAATAGTGGCATGATAAAAACTGGCCAGCATCGGTTCTTGTTCTGACTGCTCGCGCGCCTCTTTGACTATGGCTTGCCACACTTTGAGTTTTTCGCAATGTTTCATCGTTGGTTGATCACCCTTCCTCATCCAATCTCTAGAGCGTCAATGTAGATTGCTAATAGGCTTTGTGCCTAATCATGAGCAATGAATTAGCGTTCTGCTTTTTTATCACGAGCCAGCAAATCTTGTGCTGCAACACGCGCATCTTTTCCTTGATACAGCACTTGATAGATTTGATCAACTATTGGCATTTCAACCTCCATGCGCGCCGCTAATAACCACACCTCTTTGGTGTTGCGATAACCTTCAACCACTTGGCCAATTTCTTGCTGCGCCGTATCCACATCTTTTCCTTGCCCCAACGCCAAACCAAAGCGACGGTTACGTGATTGGTTATCGGTACAAGTGAGCACTAAGTCACCCAATCCAGCCATCCCCATAAAAGTTTCTGGCTGAGCACCTAACGCCGCACCTAAACGGCACATTTCGGCCAGACCGCGCGTAATCAATGCAGTACGCGCATTCGCGCCAAAGCCAATCCCATCGGACATGCCAGCGCCAATTGCAATCACGTTTTTCACCGCACCACCTAGCTGCATGCCAATAAAATCACTATTGGCGTAAACGCGGAAAGTTTTGCTGCAGTGAATTTTGCCTTGCAGATCTTCGACAAACTGCGCGTCAGGCGAAGCAACAGAAATTGCGGTAGGCATTCCCATCGCCAACTCTTTAGCAAAAGTCGGCCCAGATAACACTGCCAATGAATAGCGCTCGCCAATGGTGTCATAGGCCACATCCATCAGTAACCGGCCCGTTTCAGGTTCAAGCCCTTTGGTTGCCCAACAAATACGGGAATCATCACGTAAGTGAGGCTTTAAACTCTTCATAACAAGACCAAATACGTGGCTCGGAACTACAACCAACAAATCGCGGCTCGCTTGTACCGCTTTTTTCAAATCGGTTTCCACAATCAGCGAATCGGGAAAATCAATACCGGGTAAAAATTCTTGGTTAGCACGATCAGCGTCAAGACGAGCCATATGCTTAGCATCGTGCCCCCAAAGGACAACATTAGCACCGTTACGTGCTAAAGAAATCGCCAGAGATGTGCCGTAAGAACCCGCACCAACTACTGTCATGGTGATCGCTTTACCGTAAATACTGTTAGGATCTGTCATTGTTTCGTCCATTGCTATTCGTGTTGTCATGTTATACCTAAATTCCTTCCGATACAGCTTTCAATACGGAGTAGCAAGGAACGGAGGTATTGGCATTCGAAATAAACAAAAAATGCACAACGCACCATCATTATCTGGGATGCTTTGTGCATTTTTTATCATCAAAGTCTGACGTGGAACGCCAACGTTAATGATCTCACGTCATTAACGATTAAGCTTCTGCTTGCTCGCCTTGAGTCGCTTGTTGTTGTAGGTAGTTCATAAACAATGCATCAAAGTTCACTGGTGCAAGGTTAAGTTGTGGGAATGTCCCTTTAACAACTAAACTAGAAATCGTTTCACGTGCATATGGGAACAGAATGTTCGGGCAGAATGCACCTAAACAATGAGCAAGTTGACCCGCTTCCATTTTTTCAGCAGTAAAAATACCACCTTGTTGCACTTCGCATAAGAACGCGATTTCTTCCGCGTTTTTCACTGTCACCGTTAGGCGTAATACGACTTCATACACACCTTCACCCAGATCACGACTTTGAGTGTCAAGATCCAACTTCACATCTGGATTCCACTCTTTTTGGAACATAACAGGTGAGTTTGGCGCTTCAAAAGAGACATCTTTTAGAAAGATACGTTGAATTGCGAAATTTTGTTGTGCTGTTTGTTGTGCGGCTTCAGCCATGATTAAATCCTTAAATACTTACAAATTCAGTGTTGCGTTTAGACTAACCGAGCTGATTTCGAATGACTAGATGAGCTCACGATTACGTGGAAAACATCACAACTCTTAGCATCAAATGCTGGCTTTTCAGCCAGCACACTCAGTTCAAGATAACCGCGATCAGTGAATTATTTATTGCCACGAACCAATGGCAAGTTCGCTTCATTCCAAGCTACAAGACCATTTTTCAGTAAATTCACATTCTCAAACCCAGCTTTAGCAAGCAGGTTGGCACTCTCTTGCGCGGTTTGACCCGTTTTACATACCACAATGATTGGGTCAGACTTGTGCTTTTCAAGGCTAGCCAAGTTACCGGATTTAATATCTGACGGTAAAATGTGAACCGCATCGGTAATATGGCCTTTTTTAAATTCATCTTTCGTGCGGATATCGACAACTACACCGTTTTCACGATTCATTAAAAGCGTCGTTTGTGAAGCGGTGATCTCTTTATAGGCTGCCGTGGTTGATTTCACGATGCTCATGATTAAGGCGACGAGAATACCTACCCATGCCAAAGATAGAATCATATTGTGTTGGAAAAATTCGATGTACTCTTGCATATTCTGTGCTCTTGCAATGTGGGCTTAAAATCAGACAAGGAGTATAACGAGGTTGTCAGCCAGACGCGAGGGCTTACATTGCATAATAAGAAACTGTTGCCGTTTTTCAGCGCGCTCATCGCACTACAAGCGCGCAATCCACATCAGCTTAAAAGCTTAAGCTATCGGAAAAGGAAAAGCCGTCACGTTATCAATATGATCTTGGCCTAACGCCAGCATAATCAAGCGATCAATACCAAGCGCCACTCCTGAACATTCAGGTAAGCCAGCCTCTAACGCCGCTATCAAGTGGTAGTCAATCGGCTGTTCGACCAGCCCCATCGTTTTACGCTTTTGGTTATCCGCTTCAAAACGAGCCAGTTGCTCTTGTGGGTTGTCCAGCTCATGAAAACCATTCGCAAGTTCAATCCCTTTGAAATAGACCTCAAAGCGATCCGCAACACGATGATCTTGCGGGTTAATCTTAGCTAGTGCCGCTTGTGATGCAGGAAAATCGTAAACAAAAACGGGTACCTGTTGACCAATTTCCGCCTCAACACCGACACTAAATAGCAGTTGCAGTAAGGTATCTCTATCCTCTTCTGGCTCAGCAATGTCACTTAGACCTAATCGGCTCGCAGCCGATTTTAACTCGCCCATTGAGCCTTCTAACGGACAAACCCCAAGTACCTGCAAAAATGCTTGTTGGTAGCTCATCTTCTGCGCCGCTCCACACTGCAAAATAAGTTGCAGCAATTGATCCATCTCATCCATTAAATCATGGTGGGTAAAACCAACCCGATACCACTCTAACATCGTAAATTCAGGGTTGTGATAGCGGCCATTTTCCTCGTTGCGAAACGCTTTATTGATCTGATAAATCGAACCACTCCCCGCCGCCAAAAGTCGTTTCATATGAAACTCCGGGCTGGTCATTAAATAAAGTTGACGGCCATCAGCATACCCTGGGCCAACAAATTGGGTTTGGAAGGTTTGCAAATGAATGTCGGTTACCGTGGCATGGCTCATGGCTGGTGTATCGACTTCCAATACATCTCGTAGTTCAAAGAAATGGCGGATCTGCTTGAGTAACTGAGCACGCTGTTTGAGTTGTGATATTGATGCGGTTGGCATCCAGTTTTTTCTATTCATGTTCTGGCACACATAAGTTTGGATGATATGAATTTTACTGACTTAAAGCGCAATTCCAAATTCTAACGTGATTATTATCACACAAAGAAAAATAAGTATGCTCGCGCTTGCACTTCCGAAGCAAAAACCTAACAGAATCAATTTTTTCCTTACACAGCTCTTCTACACTACCCGTACCACTTAAGGCTTACGAACCTTTAACTATAACAAGCGGATTTTCCGCATCACACACCGGAGGATAACTGTGCAAATTATCACCACAGATATCGCAGTCATCGGCGCAGGCGGCGCTGGTCTTCGCACTGCAATTGCAGCCGCTGAAGCAAACCCTGATTTAGAAGTTGCTCTGATTTCTAAAGTTTATCCTATGCGATCTCATACGGTTGCAGCGGAAGGAGGCTCAGCAGCAGTTATCAAGGAAGAAGATAGCCTTGACAACCACTTCAACGATACCGTTGGTGGTGGAGATTGGCTATGTGAACAGGATGTTGTTGAATATTTTGTGGCCAACTCGACCCGCGAGATGGTGCAAATGGAACAGTGGGGTTGCCCATGGAGCCGTAAAGAAAATGGCGAAGTCAACGTACGCCGTTTTGGTGGCATGAAAGTCGAGCGTACTTGGTTTGCGGCTGACAAAACAGGCTTCCACATGCTGCACACCCTCTTCCAAACTTCAATGAAGTACCCACAAATCAATCGATTTGATGAGTATTTCGTGGTGGATCTACTTGTTGAAGATGGCGAAGTTCAAGGGCTTATCGCGATTCATATGTCCGAAGGTGAGCTAGTAACCATCAAAGCAAAATCTGTGGTATTAGCCACTGGTGGCGCGGGCCGTGTGTACCACTGTAACACCAACGGCGGCATTGTAACTGGCGATGGTATGGCGATGGCTTATCGTCATGGCGTCCCTCTACGCGATATGGAGTTCGTGCAATACCACCCAACTGGCCTACCTGGCACAGGTATTTTGATGACGGAAGGCTGCCGCGGTGAAGGTGGTATCATCGTCAATAAAAATGGCTATCGTTATCTGCAAGATTACGGTATGGGCCCAGAAACTCCGGTGGGTCAGCCTAAAAATAAATACATGGAACTCGGTCCTCGCGACAAAGTTTCTCAAGCTTTCTGGCATGAACAACAGAAAGGCAACACCATCAAACATCCGCTTGGTGATGTTGTGCTGCTTGATCTTCGCCACCTCGGTGAAGAGTACTTACAAGAGCGTTTGCCGTTTATCTGCGAATTGGCGAAAGCTTACGTCAACGTTGATCCAGCAAAAGAGCCGATCCCAATTCGCCCAACCGTACACTACACCATGGGTGGTATCGAAACGGATGGACAATGTGAAACGCGCATCAAAGGTCTGTTTGCTGTCGGCGAATGTGCCTCGGTTGGCTTGCATGGTGCAAACCGTTTGGGTTCTAACTCATTAGCTGAATTTGTGGTCTTTGGCCGCGTTGCGGGTGAAAGTGCAGTGAAACGCGCAGCGGAATTCAAAGGTTGGAACGATGAATCTATCGCCAAACAAGTCAAAGCCGTAGAAGAGCGTATTGCAGCGTTAATGAACCAAGAAGGTGATGAAAACTGGGCCACCATTCGCACTGAGATGGGTCACACCATGGAAGCGGGTTGTGGTATCTACCGCCAAGAAGATTTAATGCAAGCGACGATTGATAAAATCACCGAGTTAAAAGCACGCTACAAGAACATTAGCATTAAAGATAAAGGCAAAGTGTTCAACACCGACCTTCTGTACGCTATCGAAGTCGGTTATGGCCTTGAAGTGGCTGAAGCTATGGTTCACTCAGCTATCTTGCGTAAAGAATCTCGCGGTGCGCATCAGCGTTTAGACGAAGGTTGTACTGAGCGTGATGATGTGAACTACCTCAAGCACTCTTTAGCTTTCTATCAACCTGATGCCGCTCCAAGTATCGACTACAGCGCGGTTAAGATCACGAAATCTCAGCCGAAAGCTCGTCTCTATGGTGAAGCGGCAGAACAGGCTGCCGCTGCGGAAAAAGCGGCAGAAGAGAAAAGCGCAGAGGAGCAAAAATAATGTCAGCAAATCGCATTCAAAAAGTAGACATTTTGCGCTACGACCCAGAAAAAGATGCTAAGCCACACCTGCAAGCGTTTGAAGTTCCTTTTGATGACACCATGTCAGTGCTCGACGCAATTGGCTACATCAAAGATAACCTCGATAAGGATCTCTCTTATCGCTGGTCTTGCCGTATGGCGATCTGCGGTTCATGTGGTGTGATGGTCAATGGCGTACCTAAATTGGCTTGTAAAAGCTTCCTGCGCGATTACCCCAATGGCGTGAAGATTGAACCTTTAGCCAACTTCCCAATTGAAAAAGATTTGATCGTGGATATGACTTCGTTTATCGAGCGTCTTGAAGCCATTAAACCCTACATCATTGGCAACGATCGCAAACCTGAAGATGGCACCAACTTACAAACGCCAGAGCAAATGGCCAAATACAAACAATTTGCTGGTTGTATTAACTGCGGTCTTTGCTACGCGGCCTGCCCTCAGTTCGGTTTGAACCCTGAGTTTATTGGCCCCGCAGCATTAACCCTTGCTCACCGCTACAACTTAGATAGCCGTGACCATGGTAAAGCCGAGCGTATGAAGCTTATCAATGGTGATAACGGTGCTTGGGGTTGTACCTTTGTTGGTTACTGCTCTGAAGTGTGTCCAAAACACGTTGACCCAGCGGCAGCCGTCAACCAAGGCAAAGTTGAATCTTCAATGGACTTCGTGATTGCCATGCTAAAACCTGACGGTTCACCAAAGAAAGTGGAGGGATAAGGATGAGTAACCGTAAACCTTACGTTCGTGAAATGACACGTACTTGGTGGAAAGATCACCCATTCTACCGCTTCTACATGTTGCGTGAAGCCACGGTACTGCCACTGATATTCTTTACCTTATTCCTTACCTTTGGCTTGGGCTGCTTGGTTAAAGGCCCTGAAGCATGGGAAGGCTGGCTAAGATTTATGGCAAACCCAATTGTGGTCGCAATCAATATTGTCGCGTTAGCGGGGAGTTTGCTGCATGCACAAACCTTCTTTAGCATGATGCCGCAAGTGATGCCAATCCGCTTGAAAGGTAAGCTAATCGACAAGAAAATCATCGTCTTAACTCAGTGGGCAGCGGTTGCGTTTATCTCACTGATTGTTCTCATCGTGGTGTAGGAGCTTATAGTCATGAACAACAATTATAAGGTAAATCGCACGCCAAAACGTTCTGATGAACCTATCTGGTGGGGGCTGTTTGGTGCCGGTGGAACATGGTTTGCGATGATTACCCCGATCACCATTCTCGTGTTGGGTATTTTAGCACCATTAGGCATTATCGATGCTGAAGCAATGAGTTATGAACGCGTTTCAAGTTTTGCAACTAGCATCATCGGCGCGCTGTTCATCATTGGCACATTAGCCTTACCGATGTGGCATGCCATGCACCGTGTCCACCATGGTATGCATGACCTAAAATTCCACACAGGTTTAGTGGGTAAAATCGCCTGTTATGCGTTTGCAGGGCTGATTTCCGCACTCGCTGTCGTTTTTATCTTTATGATTTAAAGACAGAAACGTGATGACATCAAAGAGCTGCCTCGGCAGCTCTTTTTATTACGGCACTCACTCAGCTTTGGAGCAATAAAAAAGGCCGCTTACCGAGCGACCTTCTTACTTACTTTGAGGTGATTATTTGACTCGACCTACGTATTCGCCAGAGCGGGTATCCACTTTGATCACTTCACCGATAGAGATGAACAGTGGCACACGTACCACAGCACCTGTGACCAACGTAGCGGGTTTACCACCCGTACCTTGCGTATCGCCTTTCAAGCCTGGATCAGTTTCAGCCACTTCAAGTTCAACAAAGTTTGGTGGCGTTACCGCAATTGGGTTGCCGTTCCAAAGCGTCAACATGCAAGTGTTGTTTTCCACTAGCCATTTTGCGCTTTCACCCACCGCTTTATTATCCGCCGCAATTTGCTCGAATGTTTCATTATTCATAAAGTGGTAGAATTCGCCGTCGTTATAGAGATAATCAAGGTCGATATCCATTACGTCAGCCGTTTCTACTGAATCACCTGACTTAAATGTTTTTTCCAACACTTTGCCAGAAAGAAGTTTACGGATTTTGACACGGTTGAAGGCTTGGCCTTTACCTGGTTTCACATATTCATTTTCGAGAATGACACAAGGCTCATTATCAAGCATAATTTTGAGACCGCCTTTAAATTCATTCGTGCTAACAGTAGCCATTTTTTCCTCTTACCATTCTTCGAGTTAAATTCAATGCCGCATATAATAACCCGAAAACTTGATTCTGTTGAGCAAAACTGGCTTCAACAATTAACGAATGCGATCTCAAACCCTGCCGAGCTTCTCCAGCAGTTAGAGATTGATCCTGCCCTTTGGCAAAACGGGTTTGCCGCACGCAAACTCTTCGCACTACGGGTGCCACAAAGTTTTGTCGATCGCATGGAGAAAGGAAACCCTTACGATCCCCTGTTGCGTCAAGTTTTGCCACTCAATGAAGAGTTTGAATGGCATGATGGGTACTCAAATGACCCGCTTGATGAGCAAAACAATGCCATTCCGGGATTGCTGCATAAATACCGCAACCGAGTGCTAATGATAGTCAAAGGTGGTTGTGCGATTAACTGCCGTTATTGCTTTCGTCGTCATTTTCCCTACCAAGAGAATAAAGGCTCAAAGCAGGTGTGGCAGCAAAGCGTCGACTATATTGCCGCGCATCCCGAGCTCAATGAGGTCATTTTATCGGGCGGTGATCCGTTAATGGCGAAAGATGAAGAACTGCGTTGGCTCATCGATGCAATCAGCAGCGTGCCTCATATTAAACGATTGCGTATTCACTCGCGCTTGCCCGTGGTGATCCCCGCTCGAATCACCGATGCATTGTGTGATCTGCTGGGTGACACTCGCTTACAAGTCATTTTGGTGACGCACATTAACCATGCCAATGAAATCAATCTAGAATTCAAACAGCAGATGAGTCGTCTGCGCGCCATCAATGTTACCTTACTCAACCAAGGTGTATTGTTAAAAGGTGTCAATGATAGCGTTGACGCGCAAGTCGCGCTCAGCGAAACGTTATTTGATGCAGGAATTTTGCCTTACTACTTGCATGTGCTGGATAAAGTGCAAGGCGCAGCGCACTTTTTTGTTAGTGATCAAAAAGCAAAAGAAATAATGGCAGGTGTCATTGAGCGAGTCTCGGGCTATCTTGTTGCTAAGCTAACTCGAGAAATCGGTGGCAGAGCCAGTAAAACGCCACTCGATCTGCATCTTGAGTAATTACAGACGGTGCCAATCAACGAACTCTTACCTTCATACTTTTGGGAAAACCATCATGCAATCTCTCGGACAATTTCTTGATCTTAGTCCATTCAGTTGGTCTGCATTATTGTGCTGTGCTATCAATGGGTTACTGATTGGCGTTGAACGCCAAACCCGCGGTAAACCTGTGGGCATTCGCACATCAATATTAATCATCTCAGGGACTTATCTCTTTCTAGCGATGGCCGTATCACTGTCCCCTAACACCTTAGACCAAGCTCGCGTGCTTGGACAAATTATTACTGGGGTTGGTTTTTTAGGCGCAGGCGTGATGATGACTCAAGATGGGAAAATCCATGGCGTCACCTCAGCCGCTGTTATTTGGGTACTGGCATCACTGGGATTGATGATCGGTCTTGGTTACTTACAGCAATCCATCATTATCACGGTATTGGCATTGTGTGTGTTGTATGGCGTGGATAAGGTAGAAAATAGCTTTCAAAGTTTGCGCCGTGGTGTTCATCAACGCTTTCGTCGTCGTACATAAGATGAAAAAAGAGCAGCTTGATGCTGTAATGCCGTTCACTTAAGGTGAGCGGCATTGTATTTTCTAGGGTATCGGCTTGGCTTTTTCTTCACGACTCTAGGGAAGGCTCTTTCTCGCCTTGGCTCAAGTATTAAGCTCCCACTCATTGCATAGAAGTTTTGGAGTTGCCTCGGTATGGCTCCCGGTGACGAGTAGGGAAGCCCCACTATTAGGCGCATGATGTGGGCTAACGCTCCATTGAAGCTAAGTTGGTATGGCAAGTAGTCTCCATTCAACGTATTACACATCTGCACCATTTGATATCTGACTAAGTTGTATGTCAGTAGTATTCCCCAGAGCTCTTGTCTCACGAGCTCTGGGAGTCGGCTTCGCAGTGTAAGGCGGTTACCCAGCATGTATTGTTTTTGCTCTCGGTACCCCAGTTCAATTTCCCAACGGTATTCATATAAACCGACTATATCTGATTTGGGATAAAGCATAGGGTCAACCATTGAGGTGAGAACATCGTATTGCTTCCCCTCTTTGACTCTCGTGATTAAACGTACCACAACCTCTTTTTCTAGCTCTGGCCATTTCTTACGCGCTTGCGGATTACTCTTCAGTTTTATCAGTTTATCTTGTCGGCCAAAAGACTGAACGACTTCATAAATCAGCCCTTTTTTCATCGGGATAAGCCAATGGCGATTGATGCCGTGCGAGCTCCATGCTTGAAGTAAACCTAGGGAGTAAAAGCCTTTGTCAAAGAGCGTTAAGCTGTTATCGGGGGTCGTTTCGATAAGCTGCTCTGCCAGCTTCATTTCATTGACGGTATAAGAGTCAAAAGCACTGCCTGTGATTAAATGACTGCTCAGCTCCATCTGACAGACCATGCGCACCTGTGGATACTGTGTTTCTTTACCATCCCGATTAGTGGGCTTAGCAAACGCTTCAGCGTTATCTTTTGAGTCTTCTGTTCGCCATAAAACCCCATCAACACCCAGTAACGTAAGTCCGTTCCAGTTTGGTAAGTTAGCCTGTTTGAACCAATGACTTTGCGTACACTCAAAGAGCGCTTTAGCCGCTGATTCACCAAGATTTTTTCTTCGCTGTGTTAATGCACTTGGAGCAACAAATGGCTTACCTGTACGGTCAACAATATCGAGCATGTTTACAATGTCAGCCATGGATTTATCGTTATAGATAGCCATGCCAACCAGTAACCATGCCATCGACTCTAAAGTGAGCTTTCGTTTTCTTAGAGTAACGGTATCAGTAAGCTCATAAGCACGATTGATGAGCCCAATGGGCAAGAGGTCTGCGAGTGTTTCAACTTGATTGGGTTTATAACTGTTGATGATATCGAGGGCTTGAGAAACGTGCATAAAAAAATCCGATAAACAGGGTCTATCGGATTTTTACATAAAGGTAGGATCATTCAACTGATCTGCCGATTAAAGTCTTAACTGATCGGCATTA
>NZ_CAWNJO010000012.1:0-3578 GCF_963874835.1 Vibrio sp. V12_P9A6T4
CATCTGCACAGTTATTCTATGCTGGCACGTATTGCTATTGGCCGCGGTGAACTCGATAAAGCGGGTAAGTTCATCGAACAAATACAGCACTTACTAAAACAATCGACTTATCACGTAGACTGGACGGCGAATGCTTCGCTCTCACTGATTCTATTTTGGCAAGCTCGTGGCAATGATGAAGCAATGTTGCAGTGGCTCAAGACCACCATTCGACCAGAAAAAGCATGCAATCACTTTTCACAGCTTCAATGGCGCAATATTGCTCGAGTTCAGATTCACTTAGGTCATTTGGAAGATGCGACTCAAACTTTGACGTTTATGCAGCACGAAGCGCAAACTTATCAGTTGATTACTGACCTAAACCGTAATTTGATCCTCGAAGCCGTTCTAGCCACCACAGTGCACAATGAAGAAGTGGCGAAAGAAAAACTCAAAGAGGCGCTACAGCTAACCAATCAGACGGGTATGGTGGGTAACTTTTTAATCGATGGTTCGCAGATCGGCCACTTGTTGGAAAAACTCTCTAGCCGATCCGAATTGGGAGATCTGGAACGCCACCGCGCACAACAGTTAATGAAAGAGATCTCTACCACTCAGCGCAGCCGATCAGTCCATTTCGACGAAGAGTTTGTTGAGAAGCTGGTTAATCACCCAAATATTCCTGAGCTGGTTCGTACCAGCCCACTCACTCAACGTGAATGGCAAGTCTTGGGGCTTATCTACTCTGGGTTTAGCAATGAACAAATTGCACAAGAGCTGGATGTCGCAGGAACTACCATCAAAACCCACATCCGCAACCTATACCAAAAACTGAATATTGCTAACCGCAAAGAGGCAATCCACACCGCCGAGAATTTATTGCAACTTATGGGCTATTGAGTCGCAGGTATGATCAAAAAGAGCCAGATAATCTGGCTCTTTTCTGTCGTAAAAAATGACGGTTAGAAGGTTTTTGGGGCGAAACCAGTCATCACTTCTAAACGCAGCTCTTTGCCCATTGTTGTCATCGGGTGTACCACGATTAAACCTTTAACTGACTTTTTCAATTGACCTAAATCCGCCTGTTCGGCTTTGGTCAACTCACGAGAAAATGGCATATCGAGCAAACTCTTACGCTCTTTGCTCACCGTATAATTTTGCTTGTGTTTTGCTTGAGCGAGCTTTTTCGTCAGTTGTTCTACTTCATCGGTAAATTTGCTGATCATTACTTGATCGCCACGACCTTTAGCCGCATCGAGCTTATGGCGACACGTATCTAAACGGTTATTGAGTTGTTGAATTTCATTTTTCAGGCTCATGGTCACTGGCTCTTCGAAAGTAAAGTGGGCGCGGAGTATATCACAGCCTATCTATACTCTATATAGAAATTAAGCTTAAACCGGTGAAATGAAAGCCACTGGCAAGTCATAGAGGGCATAACAACTCTACTTAGCATTCCAATTTGACATAACACCCATTTTTCATATGAAAATATGCTCTTTGTAAGACGCGGTGCCGCAAACTTAGCTAAGCTATATTTATAACAACAACGAGCATGTCAACCGTCAGTTAAAGTACCAAGGCCAATAACATAACAACAGGAAATAACCATGAGCCTGACTATTCGCCAAAGACTCTACGTGCTATCCATTGTTCCGCTACTGATTATTTCGTTAAGTATGATGTATCTCAGTTTTTCAGAAACACAAAAACTGAATCACGAACAAATGGCTGCTACCCGCGCTAGCATGATGGAGATGAAACAAAATGAGCTGCGTTCATATCTGCAAATTGCCGATACAGCGCTCAAATCACTCAAACAAAAGAACGCTCCCCTCAGCGAAGCCATCACCATACTGCGTGACATCGCGTTTGAAAATAGTGGCTATATCTTTGGCTACAATAGCAAAGGGGATCGACTACTACTGGGCCAAAGTAATGCTGGTTTAGGCGATAACTTTTGGAACATGCAAGATACGCATGGCAACTATTTAATCCAAGATTTAATCAAAAATGCCAAAGTAGATAAGTTCACTACCTACTATTTCCCCAAGCCGGGAGAGACGACACCACTACCTAAATTGGCCTATTCTACCTATTTACCACAATGGGATCTAACGATAGGCACTGGCTTTTACACCGATGACATTGATGCCGTAATCGCCAACATGGAAACACTCGCTGCGGAAAATATGCAAAGCAGTTTAGTCAATATCGGTTTGATGAGCTTGATCATTATCCTCATCGTCGGTTTTTTCGCCATCATTTTAAATCGCAGTATCATGCGTCCTCTCGAGCTATTTGATTTATCGATTCGTTCATTTGCAAGCGGTGACGCTGATTTAACTGCAAGAATGGAAAAATTCAACGCCCCTGAATTTGCAAGATTAAGTGATAACTTCAATGCCTTTGTCTCCAGCTTGCAAAGTATCATTGCGCGCGTGCACCAAGTTGGGCAACAGGTTGTGGATGAAACCAATGACATGACACAACGAGCACAACAAGTTGACGCCATTGCATCAGGGCAACGTGAAGAGACCGATCAAGTAGCGACAGCGATGACAGAAATGACCACGACTGCAACAGAGATCTCGAACAACGCCCACCATGCCGCTCAATCGGCAAAAGATGCTGACGACAACGCCAAAGATGCCCATGAAATTGTTGATTCAGCCGCACAATCGGTACAGGATCTCGCCAAAGAGGTCGCTGAAGCGAGCCTTGTGATTTCAAAACTGGAAGGCGATGTGAAAAACATTTCGTCTCTACTTGCGGTTATCCAAGATATTGCGGAACAAACCAATCTACTGGCGTTAAACGCAGCGATTGAAGCGGCTCGCGCGGGCGAGCAAGGACGAGGATTTGCCGTGGTAGCAGATGAAGTCCGAAAATTAGCTAGCCGTACCCAAGACAGTACAGGACAAATTCATGCCATGATCGGGCAACTGAAAAATGCCTCTGATGCCGCAGTTAAAGCGATGGATTCAAGCCAAAGTCGTAGCTTAAGCACCGTAGAAAAAGCCAATGCCGCATCGACAGCATTACAAAAAATTCAAGACTCTATTGCCACGATTATGGATATGAACGCACTGATCGCAACTGCAACAGAGGAGCAAAGTATTGTTGGGCAAGAGATATCAGAGCGTATTGTGGTGATATCTGATCAAAGTAGTCAATCGGCTGAACTGGCTAATCAGAACCAAGCGGGTAGCCAACAGCTGAATAGCCGAGCCAACGAACTCTATGAGTTGGTGGACCGCTTTAAAGTTTAGCAAGAAGAGGTAAAACTGAGACTTGTAAGCGTCAGAATGAAGATCGTTGATCACTAAGTAAAAAAGTAAAAAAGCCATGTCAACATTAATGCCGATCAGTTAAGGCCAAAGTGATCGGTTGAACGATCCTTCAGAGCTGTCAAAATCCAAGTGTATTTAATGCACTTGGATTTTTTTATGGATGTTTCTCAAGCTCTAAACATAATTAATGATTGGAAACCTAGCAACGTTGAGACTTTGTCTGACTTACTTCCAATTGACCTCATCAACGAAGCTTATTCTCTTACTGATACCGTCACGATGAGAAAGAGGAAATTAACTCTAGAA
>NZ_CAWNJO010000013.1:0-3278 GCF_963874835.1 Vibrio sp. V12_P9A6T4
TAACGCCCGGCTAAGGGGTTGACAACGCATAGCCGAACTCAAAAAACACACTGTAAACACTGAACTTCAATTTTGCACTAAAGCCGCCACGCGTTGACAATCCCTCTTGAGCCGTTTGTTAGGCCAACCGATTGACAACGACACTTTAGAAACCAAAGAACAAGCTTTTTTGTAAACTTAAAACTAGCTAACTGATTCATTTATAAAACAAAATTCCAACTCAGCAAAGAAACAAAAAACTCAAATTGAGCGATTTGGAAGAAAAGTGACGAGCGTAGCATGCTCGGCGGACGTTTGGATGCTGAAGGTTATTTTGCCGCTAAACTGACAGCGCTAAGCAACTCAACGCGATCAAGAAACAACAAATATGTGATGATTATTTATTGCTTAAGCTAAGCCACAAAACATGGAATTTATCGCTCAATTCCAACTCGATTTAGCTGATAAAAACTCACCTTGCCTAACGCCCGGCTAAGGGGTTGACAACGCACCGCCGAACTCAAAAAACACACTGTAAACACTGAACTTCAATTTTGTACTAAAGTCGCCAAGCGTTGGCAATCCCTCTTGAGCCGTTTGTTATGTGCATTTTTGCCAGTTGTACTCCATTTGATGGGCAACTAACTCAGCATGGCTTTGACTATGAAACTTTGATATCAAGAACAAACTCATATCAATACCCGCAGATATACCACCCGACGTGGTGTATTTGCTTGTTGTTACCCAACGTTTATCTTCCACAGCGACTAAGTCAGGAAACCGTTGTTTCAGCTCAGATATATCCTCCCAATGAGTCGTAACAGCAAGTCCTTTCAGCAAACCCGCATTAGCTAATATGAATGCTCCGGTACAAACTGATGCAATATGTTTAGCGTGCTTATCCACTGATGCAACCCAATGAAGCACATTGGTCTTATTCATTTCGTTCGTATGGATACCACCAACAACGATTAATAGGTCAATTTGAGGGTGATGCAGGAACGAGTAGTCAGGTAAAACAGTAAAACCACCTCTGGCTTTCACTGGTTCCAAGTTTTCTGAAACTAAAAATACATTCCAGCTTTCTGCACCTAATCGTTTAGCTGTACTGAAAACTTCGAAAGGTCCTGAAAAATCGAGAACTTCGGCCCCATCGTAAATATAAATACCAATGTTCATTAGTGCCTCCATGCACATAACGCCCGGCTAAGGGGTTGACAACGCACCGCCGAACTTAAAAAACACACTGTAAACACTGAACTGCAATTTTGCACTAAAACCGCCAAGCGTTGGCAATCCCTCTTGAGCCGTTTGTTATGCAAATTCAATAAGATAAACTGACTTTACTCGATCAAAAACTACAATTGCAATGGTTGAGTGATTCAAGAACCAACCCAAGCCAGAGCCATGATAAATAAGCTGCCAAAACAAAGCCCACCTTTCAACAACAAACTAAGTTTTTGAATGAGACAAACTCAACAAGCAAGACCTTCAGCAAATGCGAAATACTCGATAAACTTGCCCTTTCCACACTTTGCACCCGCAAGATTCACAACGCGCCAGCGCTAAAACTGATTGAGGTAAACAAAGAACCTTGCCTGTTTTACGGTTTGAGTGAACCACGAATTTGAGGGTAAAAATGCTCATTTGCCGACAATACAAAACAAATGGCCGGAGAAATCCCAAAAGATTGAAACCCTAAATTTACCTGAGTTGCATAACGCCCGCTTAAGGGGCAGACAACGCTACTACTAACTTCCCGCATAACACCGTAATCACAAAAACCAACGCATAATAAAAATGCCATGCGTTGGCTGTCCCTCTTGAAGCGTTTGTTAGCATTATCTAGCCTAATTCGGATAACTCTTGTAGAAGCGACTCCAATTTACGCTCTTCTTCTTGAATTTTATTTTGGTATTTCCTGACTTTGTTATCCTTGCCACTTCCCTTTGCTTCTTGTAAATCTAAGTTATATTCGGCAATTTTATCTTTAGTTTCTTTAATTTCGTCAGCTAAATCTTGCTTAAGTTTTGTGTCACTACAATTGGACTTGGCTTCCGCTAGGGCAACTTTTAGTCCTTCTATCTTTTTTTGATTATTAGCTAACTGAGCACTTTCTATTTGCTGCTCAATCTCACAA
Organism: Vibrio sp. V12_P9A6T4; assembly: GCF_963874835.1. Lineage (NCBI taxonomy): Bacteria > Pseudomonadati > Pseudomonadota > Gammaproteobacteria > Vibrionales > Vibrionaceae > Vibrio > Vibrio sp. V12_P9A6T4. Next base: position 2,120 of record NZ_CAWNJO010000013.1, read on the forward strand.
TACTTTCTTTCACACCCAGAAAAACCTGAACAGTTCAATGAAGCAAAACTATAAAATGACAATATAGACAGTACAACACCGGAAGATTTCAACATTAATTTTACATTTGCTCTTTTCATTAACACAACTAACTTTAAATAATTTTACAAGGGATAATTAAACTACAAAATGGTGAATTGTCACACAACTATTATACGCGACGATTGATTTCTACCATTTGAATATGACTTTTTAAGTCCTCAGAATGCTAACGCCCGGCTAAGGGGTTGACAACGCACCGCCGAACTTAAAAAACACACCGTAAACACTGAACTTCAATTTTGAACTAAAGCCGCCATGCGTTGGCAATCCCTCTTGAGCCGTTTGTTAGGTTTTTGAGCTGAAGCTCATGTGATAATAACCACCAAATTCATCATCTACTTGCGACACAATTGCAAAACCTTGTGACAAATAGAACTCAAGTGCCTTTTGATTTTGAACCATACATTTAAGACTCAAATAGCCATATTTTGCTTTCGCACCGTTAAGTAATATTGAGCCAATACCTTGACTCTGATATTCGCTGGAAACATACAGATGATGAACAAATTTGTCAGGTTCCCAAATCGAGATGAAACCTGCAACTTTACCTAAAGCCTCAACTAGCCAAATTCGTTCACCTTGAGTATCACGATCAAAGTCTTCTAATCGAAAGCTGTCCGTCTTGAGCCATGTAAAACCATCTCTTCTAGAGTGAAGATAGATCTTCCTTAATGATTCCAGATTACAAACACTAAACTCTTTGATTTCCATGTATAACCTTAAACCTAACGCCCGGTTAAGGGGCAGACAACGCCACTACCAAGCTTCCGCATAACGCCGTAACCACAAAAATCAACGCATAATAAAAATGCCGCGCGTTGGCTGTCCCTCTTGAACCGTTTGTTATGCTTAAACTTCAAATACTTAGGTTTAAACAACCATTAGAATAACTCAGAGTTTCAAACCAACCCAAGCACCAAAACTCGTTAACCTCATCGAAACCATGATTTGAATAAAAACCACGTTAAATTTACTACGATCAAAAGAACAAAGTGCCCTTTCAACGAAAATCTGACCAACTAAACTCACAGCAAATTGGCGTAAAACTCGAATGAGGCAACAACGCTTAACCAACAAC
>NZ_CAWNJO010000014.1:0-3221 GCF_963874835.1 Vibrio sp. V12_P9A6T4
ATGTAATCCTTACCGTTGGCTGAAGTTTTTTTAGTCCCAATGATCAATGTATAAGCCCCACTGAGTTCTTCCTCATCTTCTAGCTTGTAATGTTTATAAAAATCATCAACAAGTTCACAAGGAATTACACAACTAACTTCTCCAATCCCTCCAGCGTTGAGCCATAATGAGCCATTAGAGTCTAATCTAGCATCACTCAATATTCCCCAAAATCCGTATACATCTTCGTTGTTAGTATTATTTACGTCATAAAAATGAACAAAGAAATTGTCAACGTTTCTTGTTGTATTAGGATCTTCAATTACTATTTTTTTGTCAGATTTTCTGAACTCTGGAGAATTAACTAAATTCCGCAATAATTGACTTAGAGTCACGTGAGTTTTATTTTCAGATGGGGTCGGTAAAGTTGTTGGTGTTATTTCAACATTTATATCTAATTCAAAAGACTGGTTCAGGTTATGAACAATTTCTTCATCCACCTTACCGCTCTCTAATCCTTGTGTTTCTGAAGAGGATAGTGAGCAATCAATAGCATGAGTGCGACAAACAAAACAGGCAGACTGACCGTTACGAGAAGCTTTTCTAAAATACACATCAGCCTGACATTCTGGGCAAATGAGGTGTTTTCTCTTGTGGGCCAACTCATTCGGAGGCAGTGTTGAAAAAAGAGAAGCTGTGTATAACTCTCCATTGAGAGTGCATTTAGCTGTATCCATACACATCCTTAATAGTTAAGCAATTGAACACATAAATCTACTTGTTTACGCAAACTTTCGATATAGATAACGATAAATTTCAATGTTAGCAATAAGTTATCTATATGTGGTGGACGAAATAGCATATTCTCATCTTTATACAATCAACACAACAAAATGTAGAGTTTTCTACTTGAAGTGGCGAATTATCAGACCTTTTAACGTAAAGATGTGAAATACAGCGAGTACCTACACTCGCTGCTTTCAATACTAATTTTTGCTCACATCGCCAACCAACTCAGCCACATTAGCACTAACCTCCCTCAACCTACTCGAAGCTAAGTGAGCATATCTTGTACTGGTCTGTGGCGACTGATGTCCCAACAAATGCTGAACATCATAGAGCGTGGCATTACCACTATTGATTAAAATTGAAGCAAAGCTGTGCCTCAAATCATGAATTCGGAAGTTGTCTGTAATCCCGGCAGCTTTCTTGATTCGAGCAAAAGCCTTCTTCGGATGAGCGATAGGTCTACCGGGTGCATCTCCGGCAAAGATATAGGGGTTCTTAAGTTGTTGAAATCGCCGTTGATCATTTATGACTTCCTTAGCTAAATGGTTTAGTAGGACCGTTCTCGACAGCCCCGACTTAGTGTGTGGTAGAAATAGGCTCCAATTGCCGTCGTCGTCGACGGTAAGGTACTCCCATTTCGAACTGGTAATTTCCCCGATTCGCATCCCAGTCAGCAGTGCAAATTTCAGCGCATTGGCTTGGGTACGATTCGGTTCTTCGTTACATGCTTTTATGAAGCTGGAAACCTCAGCCCGTGACAGGAATCGCTGTCTTACATTGTTTTCCTTCAACTTCCTGATGTACTGACCTGGATTAGAGTCGACATAACCCCATTCCATTGCCAGCCTGAACATACGAAGTACTAAGGAACGTAGACGATTTACCGTTGCTGGTTTCCTACCTTCTAGTAATCCGTCCAACAATTTCTGAATATCTTGCTGACCGATATCAGTGAGAGGTTTCTTGCCCCATTTCGGATAGAAATGGAGCTTAAGACTACCTGCATCACTTTTGGCGGTGAGCTTGTTCATCATTGCGTAAGGTAAGTAGTGCAGCTCAGAGAACTCTTGGAACGTAAGTACGTTACGCTTCTCATCACGAATAGTCTTAGGGTCATTTCCAAGAGCAATTTCCCGTTTATGGTCATTGGCAATCTGACGAGCAGTGGCAATATCTAGCGCTGGATATTCACCTAGCTGGATTGATTTCTTGGTTCCGTGCAGGGTATATCTGAACAAGAAACGCTTCCTGCCTTGGCGGTTGACGATCATCTTGAGGCCAGAACACAACTCGTCGGTATATTCAGTTTCCTTACTTTTGCTCGACGGCGGCGTCGGTGGTAGTGAGTCGAGTTGGCGCTTATTGAATTTGAATTTTCGGGATTGCATCACTGCCTCCTTAGTCATTCTCGATGGAGAAATATTGGCGTAATTCGGTGAGTAGCGTCTTAGGCATCAGCATGTAGATACCCTTACCAGAGTCCTCGACAATACTTAGTGTCAGCACTGCTCCATAGTCCAGGTCGTCTTCGAATTCGGTGTAGGTCAGTGCTCGTTTTAGCAGTTCGATATCGTCGACGACGACGGCAGAGAGATCGGAAATTGATGTGAGGAACCAGAGTTCACATTGCAGCTCATCCCATACTTGTTGGGTTTCTTCTTCATCGTGAAAAGGTTCGGTGAGTATGGCTCTGACTTGTTCTTGTAAGGTTGCGGTGATTGGTAGGGTTGATAGGGATTCTAAAGTTGTAACTTTGATCATATTAAACTCCATTGTTTTCAATGTCATAGTTTTAATATGTTCTTGTTTATGATGTTATTTCAGTAGAAAATTAAAACACTTACAATTAATGAAAGGTAATAATCTTGACTAAAAAAACAACCAAGCAGCTAGGAGAAGACATGCAACGGAAAAATGAAGTTGCTGCAAAAATTTTTGTGTGGCTTCTTTTCTTCACAACGGGGGCATGGGTCATTATGCTCTTAATTACAGAATGGGCCTATGGATATCATTCTGAAGAATTTAAGTTTAGATTTGCGTTTTTCATCCCCACAATCATAACGGCACTGTCTATTTACTTTTCAAAAAAGGACAATAAAAACAAGGCATTAAAAGCAACTAATGAAGAGGCAAATACTATTCTTGTTAGTTCATCAGTGGTTTTGTTGGCTATATCTGGTTTCTTCTTATGGAAAGAGCCAGCCAGCAATTTACTCTTAACTTTGGCTTTTGCAGTAGTGTTTCTTGATTTGTATAACTTATTTTTTAAAAAACAAGAGGAATCAACTTCACTCATTAGTTATCTATTATTTGGTTCTGGTATTATTGTGCTTGGTGTTGTGATTAAATTTTTCTCGTAACTTTTGCTACTGTGAATCTGATTTTTGCCATTTTAATGATCGTGAAAAGAATGCACGCATTACTAACCTCAGATTAACCCCTCACCTCCCAAT
>NZ_CAWNJO010000015.1:0-3046 GCF_963874835.1 Vibrio sp. V12_P9A6T4
GTTGTCAACCCCTTAGCCGGGCGTTAGGCAAGGTGAGTTTTTATCGGCTAAATCGAGTTGGAATTGAACGGTAAATTCCATGTTCTCAGACTGAACTTAAGCAATAAATAATCATCACATATTTGTTGTTTCTTGATCGCGTTGGGTTGTTTGTCGTTGTGAATTTAGCGGCAAAATAACCTTCAGCATCCAAACGTCCGCAGAGTATGCTACGCTCGTCACTTTTCTTCCAAATCGCTCAATTTGAGTTTTTTTGTTTCTTTGCTGATTCAGCATTTTGGTTATAAATGAATCGGTTAGTTGGTTTTCAGTTTTCAAACAAGCCTTGTTCTTGAGTTTTTAAAGTATCGTTGTCAATCTATTGGCCTAACAAACGGCTCAAGAGGGATTGTCAACGCTTGGCGGCTTTAGTACAAAATTGAAGTTCAGTGTTTACAGTGGTTTTTTGAGTTCGGCGGTGCGTTGTCAACCCCTTAGCCGGGCGTTAGGCAAAGTGAGTTTTTATCAGCTAAAACGAGTTTGAATTGAACGGTAAATCCCATGTTTTGTGGCTTAACTTAAGCGATAAATAATCATCACATATTTGCTGTTTCTTGATCGCGTTGGGTTGTTTATCGTTGTGAATTTAGCGGCAAAATAACCTTCAGCATCCAAACGTCCGCCGAGTATGCTACGCTCGTCACTTTTCTTCCAAACCGCTCAATTTGAGTTTTTTGTTTCTTTGCTGATTTAGCATTTTGGTTTATAAATAAATCGGTTAGTTGGTTTCAAGTTTACAAAAAAGCTCGTTCTTTGGTTTTGAAAGTGTCAGTGTCAATCGGTTGGCCTAACAAACGGTTAAAGAGGGACTGCCAACGCGTGGCGGTTTTTGTTCAAATCGGCATTTGTGATTATGGCTGTTATTTTGAGTTCAGTGTTTTGCGTTGTCAGCCCCTTAACCGGGCGTTATGTGTTTCTCGATTTATGGTCCACTCAAATTATGTAGTATGGAAAGATATAGAAGTATATTTACAGCTTTCGTCTTTGTTAGTTTCTTTTGCCATGGTGCATCAGATATTAACAGTCTTTATGTTTATGACGAACCGTTGGAGATGCCACCCTATTCAGATCAATGGGTTATTGATGGTGATTTAACAGATCTGAAGAACTTACATATAAGAAGAGACGGTAAATCTGGTGATTTATCAGCTCCAACCAGTATTGATTGTAAAACTAGAAAATTTACAGTGACGGGGAATGGACTTCTTTATACTTCCGATCCGATTTCATCATCAGAAGTTAGTCAACAAATCAGTGATAATGTCATTGAGGCAGTATTACAAAAAATTTGTGGTGCAAAAAGCACATAACAAACGGCTCAAGAGGGATTGCCAACGCGTGGCGACTTTAGTTCAAAATTGAAGTTCAGTGTTTACGGTGTGTTTTTTGAGTCCGGCTATGCGTTGTCAACCCCTTAGCCGGGCGTTATGTAACTATTGTAAATATTCGCAATATGAATATAATGTCACTCTTTAATTTAATGTGGTTGGGATTATGGAAAAGAAATTAACATTATCAGTTATTTTGTTTGCTTTATTCGGTTGTAATGGGGGAGATTCAACAGCCATTACGAATGGTACTGATGATAATGTTGTAGAGTATCAAAGTAATGGTCTTGAATTTACTTCAATTTCTTCCGGTATAGATGTCAATATTGATTTTTATAATCAGCTAACATCAGTTATTAATAAATCGAAAGTCGATATTATTCTAGATGTAAATAATAATTCAATTTTTGATGATGGTGATGTTCGTCTTAAAATTGGCAATCAATCACTAATGGCCAATGTAGTGTATGGTTCAGAGTGGATATCTGGCGATTTTATATTGGAGTTTAATGATGGTGGCAATGTGGTGTCTTTTAGACATGCTTCTGGTTTTATCATCGGGGGTAATAATGTTTTTTCCAATGATTTAGGTTCGGTTTCATATTATAGAAAGACGAACAATAGTAACTTGGTTGAGAATAAATTAATTGTAAGAATCAATAACTCGTTTACGACTGGTTCTAGTGATGTGAGTTTGGTTAATAAAGTAAAAGTAAGTCTTGGAAATATATCTAAAAATACTGGGGCAAATGTTTATGTTAGTGATGGTATCGATAGCTTTGACTATCTACCAGGGATGAACCTATTTACTCAAGGAGATACGTCTGATAACAATGATGATTTTATTGGTTCAGATAAATTTGTTGATCTTAAGTCGATTAAGATAACGAAATTTTAATCCTAACATAGTTACATAACAAACGCCGTAAGAGGAACTGTCAACGCACAGCATTTTCAGTGTTGGTGGTTATGGTGTTCATTTGAGTTTAGTGTTATGCGTTGCAAGCCCCTTAAGCGGGCGTTATTTATAATGTGTTTTTCTATATTATAGATTTAGCTGTAAATATTAAAATGGAGTTCAAAGTGGATCAAAGTTCTCATAGAAAAGGTAGCCCTGTTAAAGCAATCTCTCTGGCATTATTAATTGATGTTATTGGCACTTCAATTGTAACTGTAGGTTGTATTGTCCTATATATGTCTCAACTAAAAAGCAGTGGCTTTAATGAATCTCAATTGGTTGAGGCTATTAGTGATATAGATCTGATGTCCCCTTTATTTGCCTCTGGATTGTTTCTGGGAGGTTTGGTCTCCTGTTACTCTGGATATTTCTGTGCAAAGGTATCTAAAATCCATGAATATAGAAATGTAGCGATATTGTCATTGATTGTTGCAGTGCTTGGTTTTTTTTCTGGAGGAGATTTAATTCAGACTATAATACTAACAGTAATTAATACACTAGTTTATTTCTCTGGTGCATACCTGTGGATAAGAAAAAATACTGCGTAATTTGTGTATAAGTGAAGAGGTTTAATTAGAGTAACATAACAAACGCTTCAAGAGGGACAGCCAACGCGTGGCATTTTTACTATGCGTTGGTTTTCGGGATTACGGTGTTATGCGTAAGCTTGGTAGTAGCGTTGGCTGCCCCTTAAGCGGGCGTTAGGTGTCTTTAGTAACGC